>JAVUPY010000023.1 GCA_032252755.1 Terriglobia bacterium | reverse complement strand
CCCGGAATGTGCTGCTGGGCAAAGTAGCTGCACCCGAATCAGCTCACTCTTTCCTGGCCGCTGTCAGGGGCGCAAAGGCACAGGCTGTAGAGGCCGCGAAGGACTAACTCGGCCGGAATGAGCGCAAGCACCCGGGAGCGACGTTTCCGGGTGCTCACCAGCGTGTTGAGGAGGCATATATGCTTTGGACGATTGTGGCTGTTCTCTTGGTTTTGTGGTTACTCGGCTTCAGCCTGCATGTAGGCGGTGGGGTCATCCACCTTCTGCTCATTTTTGCGCTTGTAGTGCTGATTTTTAACCTGTTCACCGGGCGCCATCGCGTTGCATAAACAAGAGACACGTCTTGCGCAAAGATAACGATCGACGCCGCAGATCCAGCGGTTTCAGGCACACCTCCTGACTACTTGCTTAACGGTGATCACATGGATGAATGTGTGCTCCCGGTTGAGTGCTGGACGTAAACGGGCTCGCGAACACCCACAGCGAGGTACTGTCTCATGAATCTCCTGTGTTGTAGTTTCCAGTACGTTTTTCAGTTGCATCATCGGCACCTGAGCCGAGTCTTCACGATCAACAACCAGACATACCAGGTCTGGTTTAAGTGCGCCCATCAAGTCGTGTATCCGCGGAATCCCCTCGATTTTCCTAAAAGGAACGGCACTAACGATGCCGTCGCGGCGACCAGTTCGAAGCAAGACCCAAGCTCGCGCAAGTTAGATTGGCCTTCGTCAACTTTGCATGTGAGCTCTCTTGCTCAGACGCGAAGGTCCAGGCCTGTCACTCTGTATGTTCCTGAGTGTGTAGAAGAATCCACGACGGCTGATTCGTGGATCTCAGCTTCAGGTCGCTCCGGATCGGGTTCCGATCAAGTTACGGCGAAGCGCCCACATCCAGCCAATCGGCATTCATCACAGGTTACGAGCCAATAAAGCTGATCACGCAACACGGCAGAGACTTCGCCGCAAGGGGATACTTTGAAAACAAAACTTTTGTTAGTCGCTGGAATGACCCTCAGTTTGAGCATGTTCGCTCAAACAAATTCTCAAACAATTATGGTTGTGGAGCCTTTGAGTCCGACGCCCACATTCCGAGTCAATGTTGTTAGCCGTGAAGTGCGAGCGGTCAACTATCAGCACCGCAGCGGAGCCACCAAGGTCGACTTTGCCGGCACGGATCTGATGCCGCGGGCGAATGGCCAGGCAAAAATAGAGAGCAAGAAGGGCTACATCGAAATCGAAGTGGAATTCGGTAATTTGCAGAAGCCCACTACATTCGGCAATGAGTATCTGACGTACATCCTCTGGGCAGTTTCTCCCGAAGGCCGCGCCATTAATTTGGGAGAAGTTCTGGTCGGCGACAACCACCGCAGCAAGCTGGATGTCACCACGGACCTTCAGGCGTTTGCCCTGGTCGTGACGGCGGAACCTTATTATGCGGTCCGCCAACCCAGCAATGTCGTCGTGCTCGAAAACGTAATTCGCGAAGACACCAAGGGAACCATCAAGGCGATAAATACCAGGTATGAACTCATGGAGCGCGGAGGCTATATTCCCACCGGCTATAAGTTCGATCCGGTGGTTCTGAACACCAAACTGCCGTTGGAATTCTTCGAGGCGCGCAACGCATTGCGCATCGCGGAATCCGAAGGAGCAGAAACGTACGCTACTGACAGTTATCAGCGCGCGGTGAAGTTGATGGACAGGGTCGATGGTTATGCCACGTCCAAGAATACGGATAGAAAAGCAATGATCGCGGCAGCTCGTGAAACCGTTCAGACCGCCGAAGATGCCCGTGCAATCGCCGTCAAGACCACGAACGACGAGCGCCTGGCTAATGAACGTCGCTCTTCCGCAAGAGAACAGTCGAGATTGCAGGATCAGGCTGACGACGCAGCACAGCAAAAAGACCAGGCGTTAAACGATACGGCGAACGCTCAGGCCGCGAAGGAACAGGCGGAATCTGATACCGCAAGGGCACAGGACGCAAAGGCACAAGCGGTGTCCGACATGGTAAACGCACAGAATGCAAAGGAGCAGGCAGAATCTGATACAGCTAAAGCGCGGGCCGAAGCTGACGATGCGCAATCCGCTGCGGCGAAGGCCAAGACCGATATGGCGGAAAATCAGGTTGCAGCCGCGCGTGCTCTCGCGGCGTCCCAGATCGAATTGGAAAACTCTCGCTTGGCTGCAGAGCAGGCGAATCAGAACGCGCAACGAGCTGATGCCGATAAGGCTGCCATGCGCGCACAACTGTCCGAGCAATTGAACAGGGTCTTGCAAACTCGCGAAACCGCGCGAGGATTGGTCGTCAGCATGTCTGACGTATTGTTCGACACTGGCAAATACTCATTAAAGCCGGGCGCTCGTGAAAAGCTGGCGAAAGTCGCCGGCATTCTGCTGGCCTATCCGGGGCTCAATATTGAAGTCGGCGGCTACACGGACAATGTCGGCGGCGATGCGATGAACCAGACCCTTTCCGAAAATCGTGCTGGATCCGTTCGTGATTACCTCGTCGAACAAGGCGTTCCAATGACTTCGGTCAGCACAATAGGTTACGGCAACAGTTCGCCGGTTGCTACCAACGCTAACTCAGCCGGCCGTCAGCGAAACCGCAGAGTGGAACTTCTCGTGTCCGGTGAAGCTATTGGCAGTCCAACGAATGCAACCACAGGGAGTTTGCAGTAGAGCAAGTCTGCCAACTGGCAGAACACAGGCATACAAATGAAAAAGGTCAGAATCACCAGCGTCGCTATTCTGTCTGTCATTCTCGGTATGTTTTCTTCCGGGTATGCACAGCAGGGGCACGACGACAAGCAGGACGGTAAGGGAAAAGAACAGGGCAAGCACGAGCAAGCCAAACCAGGAAAGCAGCATGCCCAGCAGCAAAACGCTCAACAGCAACAGGGCCAAAGTCAGAACAGGCAACAGCACGCTCAGCAACCGAAGCCGTCCGCTCAAAGAATACGTCACCCACAATCGGCACAGCAACAGCGGAGATTCCAGCAGAGTGCCTGGCAAAATCATCGCGCTCATAGCTGGGATTCAGACCACCGCACCTGGCAACAGCGTGGTGGCTACCACGGCTATCGAATTCCAGACGCTCGCTACCGCGGATACTTTGGGCCGGACCATGGATTTCGCATTTACGGTCGTCCATTCCTGGTCGTGGATGGACGCCCGCGATTTCAATACCGTGGCTACTGGCTCAGCATGGTAGATCCGTGGCCTGAATCCTGGGCGAATGATTGGTATGACACCGACGAGGTTTATGTCACCTACGTCGATAACGGCTACTACCTCTACAACCAGAGGCATCCGGGCGTTGGAATTTCGATCAGCATTTCGATGTAGCCCATACCTGGTGCAGCTTCGTTAAGAGGCTGCATCCGGTATTCATTTCCCGGTCATTCAGAAGGAAGAGTTACGTGGCAATCCCACACGCGTTCTGGGGACCATTTTGTCGCAGATACTGGGGTTGGAACACTTCACTAGGGGCCGAACTGATTCTCGTCACAGCACGGGTCCGGCTTCATCGACCAGAGTTGTCGGTGTAGCCGGACAATCTCACGGCTATCTGCCAGAAGATCGACGGAAAGCTTTATGAAGGGTCCAGTTCATGGGTTTCGGGTGGCACGCGATTCACGACTGCCTTGTGGCCCGTAACGAAAAGTGCTACCGAAAACTTGCTTGCTCTAGATGGCCTGGATAACTGGATTGAAAAGGCCGCTGCAGGTTGGCAGCGGCCTAGACTGTTCGGCTTAATCGTTTTCTTTGCGAATCTTCTTCCGGGCACGTTTACGCGCCAAAGATTGTTTCAATCGCAGCTTGTCGCCCGGCTTCAGGTAGTAGGAGTGACGTTTCACTTCCTTAATGATGTCTTCCGCCTGAACTTTGCGCTTGAACCGACGCAGGGCGTTCTCTATCGATTCACCGTCTTGCAGTCGAACTTCCGCCAAACTCACCACCTCCCATCTCGAACGGGACATCCCTAAGCTTACCTCATTTGAACTCCCATCCGAGACTCATAATGACAAAATAGCTAACGTCACTTTGTGCTTTGACAGGAAGGAAGCAGACGAAGTCAACCGAAACCGTCGGGGCAAAACCATTGCGGCGGATTAAAAACAAGAAGAGGCCACCGGGCAAAGAGTGAAACTCCCAAGGGATCGGCTAAGAAGAAGGTTGGCAAGAAAAGAGCACCGGCGAAGACGAAAGCTCTCCGCCAGAAGGCGATTGCCGCGAAGATTTGATGGTGGACCTGGTCGGGATCGAACCGACGACCTCTTCCATGCCATGGAAGCGCGCTCCCAGCTGCGCCACAGGCCCACTTGAAGGCTCGCGGTGTGACCGCGACTTGTTTATTCTCTCGTAGGAACTCAGGCAAGTCAAACTGGCTCGCAGCAATTCGAGCAATTCACGCACCCAAGAGTCAATTTCCAGTCGCTCTTTTCGCTAAGGTTTGGTAGATGTCTTGACCGGCGATGGCAGGATATTCTCTGGTTGGTCTATCTGGTCCCATGAGATGTCGGGCGGATATTCGCGATAGAAGCAAGGGAGCATTCTACGATCCGCGAACAAGGACCACCCTGGCGGTGTGGATTTACCGGCGATCCAATACACTCCCTCAGCTATCGGTTCGATTCTAGGCCTGGGTTTCTTCATCTCCAGCGAAACTGCTTGCACCAGTTTTTCGTGCGTAATGGAGACCTGTCCAAGCCAGCGTAGTTCTTCCGCGATTACCTTTAAACCCTGGGGACTGTTCTTGCGCTCCAGTCGCTCCAAGATCCAATCCATCAATGGAGCCCCGGTATGAAGGCTCGAGTATTCCTCCATGTCGGTGCTGACTACTACAGGAGGCGGAGATTTGCGAAACCCGGCACAAAGGCAAATTCTACATTCGCCAAAAGTGCCGACACCACGTCGCGGTGCACGGTGGTCTTCCTTCTCATGACCACATTCACAATTTGGGTGCCTCATTCGATCCGATCGCCTTCGGTATCCACTTGCTCTATATTCAATTGCTTCGCTGCACCCTCCCAATCGATCTCCGGACCGGAACTCGTCTTGTCGAGTGCTCGCTGTTTCTTACGATCAGCCTTCTCCTGGCGCTTTTGCTGCCGATTTTGTTCTTTCTGGCGCTTCGTAAACGTTGACCGGCCTGCTGGCATCCATCCTCCGTGAAGATCAATTGACCACGTACAGTTTCAGACCATTACCAGCGGGACCCGCGATCGCGACGCGGGTGGTCGCGACGCCCTTCACGATTTCCATGAGAACTGCGCTCAGCCTTTGGGCGCGCTTCGTTCACCGTCAGAGGACGTCCGCCGAAATCGGCGCCATTCAACGCCGTCATTGCGGCGTCGGCTTCGGCATTATTCCCCATTTCTATGAACGCGAATCCTCGAGAGCGACCGGTATCCCGATCCGTAACAAGGGTCGCGCTGTCCACGTGTCCATGAGGTTCGAACAGCGAGCGCAGCTCAGCCTCTGTCGTATTGAACGAAAAGTTGCCGACAAATATCTTCTTCATTGGAGTTCCTTTCAGTTGAGAACCGCGACAGACAGTGAAATGCACTTACCGCCATCTGACCTTTACGAACCTGGCATGCGATCCGTCGAGAGCAGGACGGCTATGACAACGGGCCCATGGCTGGTCTAAGGTGAGAGATATTCAGAGGAACTGACTTAGCTCAGTGGATCTGAAGAGGACAAGAATGTAATCCTCGTTCCAGAGTATGCGCGTTGTCGGCTTCTGTCAAAATCAAGTCCCCTCTGACGTGGATAGAGCTCTTGGCCTAGACGAAGACTTCTCCGGGCATGGCGATAAGCGTTCGCGAACGAAGCGACGGAAGAGCCGGTTCTTTCGACGAGTTCCTGACCGCAATCTCTCTTCGCTTGATGCGAAGCTTCAGGGCTCGCTCGATGCTCTTCAACTCAAACACTTCGGCGCCCGACACAAGTGTGGAAGCCAGGCCTGAGGCACCCGCGCGGCCTGTTCTGCCGATTCGATGGATGAAGTCTTCGGGCAATGTGGGCAGATCATAGTTGATTACGTGTGCGATCTCTTCTATGTGAAGGCCACGCGCGGCCACATCCGTCGCGACCAGTACTTTGACGGTTCCCTGCTCAAAATTGTTCAGCGCGGCTGTGCGCTGGGACTGGCTGCGGTCACCATGTATCATTCCGGCCGCGAAACCGTCGCGCGCTAGTTGCTTAGCAAGTCTCTCGGTACCACGCTTTGTTCGCGCAAAGACGAGGGTGCGACCCTTGTGTTCGGCCAGCAGTTGGCGCAAGACCTCGCTCTTCTGCATTCCCGGTACTTCGAAGGCTTGTAATTCAACCGATTCCACGGGCTTTAAAGTCGATCCCAATGCGATACGCACTGGCTCCAGCATGTACTGGTTCACAAGCCCGGCAACGCTTTGTTCCAGCGTTGCAGAAAAGCACAGGGTCTGGCGTTGCCGAGGAAGAACACTGAGAATGCGGCTAATAGCTGGAAGGAAGCCCATGTCCAGCATTCGATCGGCCTCATCCAGGACAACTATCTTTATCGACCTCAGGTCGACCAACCCGCGTCGAAGGTAGTCCTCTAACCGCCCGGGAGTTGCAACGATCACTCGCGCGCCTCGCCGAATAGCATCCAACTGCTTCTTCTCGCCCAATCCACCGATAACCAGTGCCGCCGGAGTTAATGTTCTGCCGCGCAACTGTTCAAACTGCGCGTGGACCTGAATCGCAAGCTCACGCGTAGGAACCAGGACAAGTCCAGCGATACCTCGCGTTGTGTCCTTTCCCAGCAATTCAATCATTGGGATCAGAAATGCCAGCGTCTTTCCAGTACCCGTCTGGGCCGTTGCGACCAGGTCTTTTCCTTCCAAGGCGGCTGGAATAGCAGCGGATTGGATTGGAGTGGGGTTTATGAATTGTCCGGCCGCAAGCCTTCCCTGCAGTGCTGGACATAACGGTAGTTCAACAAATTTCGTCATCTGAATCGTATCGCTCTCTTGTTTTCCTGAGGTTTCTCGCGAAACCAAGAGTGGATTCGATTCGCAAGTTCTGTTCCTCAAAGTGTGCATTCTTTCTTGCTGAAGGTCGGCTGAGACTGAGAATGGGGGGATACTTCTAAAGGCGGGCCAAACTCAAATCGCGTTCAAACTTCGCGAGTTACTGGTTTTGATGCTAACACACCTGTCGCGGCGTCAACATTTTTTCGACAGGGTCCCAGTGACTTTAGGTCCTCTGTCGAGAGATACCATCGGCTATCTCGCTCTTTCATTCTCGTGCTTTAACGGCCGTGTCCACGGAATTGGTCCCGACCACTGCCACGTAATCTGCTGAACTCGTTCTTGGCGCCAGCTTCATTAACGTTCAGAGTGCGCCCACCAACATCCTTGCCATTCAGCGCGGACATAGCCTTTTCGGCCTCTTCATCGTTCAGCATGTCGACAAAACCAAATCCCCGTACGCGTCCGGTATCACCATCGGTCGCTACCGAAACGCTCTCGACCTTCCCGAACGGTTCAAATAAAGAGCGGAGTTCGGCTTCTGACATGTTGAAGTTGAAATTCCCTACAAAGATCTTTTTCATCGTCTTCAATCTCTCGACAGCTAGTGATGAACTTAGTCTCGTTATTCTTTCGATCCCAAGGCTCGTACCAGTTCTTTACGTAGCCTCAACACCCGTGCCTTACGCGTCTTGAGCGGGTTTTCACGGCTGTCTGGTTGTCCTTCGGTTCTGTTTAACAACGCGAGACGAACGAGGAGTTTGCGTGTGCGGTCGCTGAGTTTCATGGTAATCCTTCCTTCTGAATCAGCCGAAATCAGGAGACCGGGCAGCGAACCAAAGGACGACGCCTGTTTCCTCAGACATAGAGCGCTCCTGACTTTATCCGCACCTTCAGTGACAGTCCGACTGAACCATCATCTGTCTCATCTGGGATCTCGTGTCTCTCTTCGGATCTTCTTGCGTGCCCGCTTGCGCGCTAGTGCCTGTTTCACACGCGCCTTTTCACCCGGTTTCAGGTAATAAGAGTGCCGTTTTACTTCCCGGATGATGTCTTCTTCTTGAACTTTGCGCTTGAACCGACGCAATGCGCTTTCAATCGACTCCCCCTGTTGCAGTCGAATTTCTGCCAAATCAACCACCTCCTGGAGCTTAAATCGGATTACACGTGTATCTACTTGCGCGGCAGTCCTCGTAACCCGCAACCGCAATGTCGTAACTGTTCGGCAGCATTGCGCGGTAGATCGATTGTCAAGGGTTCTCAGACGAGGGAGGCAAAAGTGCCTGAACAAGTCGGGGCAGTGACAATTAATGCTCAGCTACTGTAGCACGTCTGGCGACTCACAGTTCACAGCACGTGGCTGCCGACGCGGGGTAATTGACAATCCATCGCAAAGAGACGCACTGTCACCAAGCAGCTGCGTGAGATTGGCGTCCGCCCGGTCCGCCAGAGCGGGTTCTGGATGTGCTCTCATTTCGAGAAAAAGACGAAGTACGGTCCTTGTCGCGAAATGAGTTCCTGGCATTAATCGAGGATATTCAGCGGACTGACGACTTTCCGCATAGGGTCAATTCCGGACAGCGGTCGCGACGACCCGGCGGCGACCCACTCGGGCGCTCGAAGATCCGGGATTGGCTTCGTTTGAAAGAGCTTGCGGCACTGTCGAGCAATCCATCGCGCCGACCTCCTTGCCTTCTTGCGGCGCGCGCTGTCGGTGGAGATTCCCGTTCCGGCATACATCTCCCGATACAGCTTGGATATGAAGATGAAAGCCAGTCGTGATCGAAGCGTCGGGGTGCACCGCGAGCGCTTCCAGATAGACCTCAGATTGTAGAAACGGTCCCACACGCCCTGTGTCCGCTTACGTATTTCGTCGGAACTCATGAGCGGATGAGGGGTGAACATCTTCGGTCGGACATTGGATGGGATTAGCCAGTATCGTGTGATTGGAGTCCCCTCCACATACGACGGATTCTTCAACTGTTCCTTCTCCCAGTTGGTGAAGTCAACCGTACCTGGGAAAGGCGTCATCATGACAAACTGGGCAAAGGTGATACCGGACTTGAGCGCCAACTCGGCGGTCGCGGAGAATGTTGCCGGCTTATCGGTGGGCAACCCAAAAATGAACGAGCCGAGAACGTGCACGCCGTGTTCACGGAACTTCTGGAGTTGTTCGATCAATCGCTCTCCTGAGCAATTGAAGTCTTTATAAACAGCTTTGAGTCCTTCCGGTGTAACGGCTTCCACGCCGACGAGCGCGCCCTTGATATTTGCTTCCCGCATCGAATCCAAAAAGGCCGGATCTTCTGCCGCTTCCATCGTGATCTGGGTGAAGAACACCATGTCACGAGGGAGCTTCGCTAATTGCGACATCAGCCTAAAACGTTCTTCACGAATCTCTTCCAGGTTGTGAAGTTTCTCTAAGTTGTTCTGGGCTTTGGCGAGGCGAAGATCGGTGAGAGTGACAGGGTAAAAGTTGTCGTCCGCCAGGGCAATGAAGCGAAATCCCAGTCGTCGCAGCGCAACGATCTCGTCAATCACGCTCTGGAAACCACGTTGCCGAGGCTTCTGTCCATCGGTGCGCCATACGGAACAGAAGGAACAATGTTTAGGGCAACCCCGAATCGTCTGCACCGATGCCCACATGTACTTCTCGGGAGATAAGAGATCCCAGCGTGCGGCGACGAACTGATCACCCTCGATCTTGCCGCCATCATAAAACCGTTCGGGAGTTCCGGCAGCGCAATCTCTCACGGCGCCAGCCCAGGCTATATCGCCATCTCCAGTTACAACACTGTGGGCACCGCCGAGTTCAAACGGCTCCTCGGGAAAAAGAGTTGCGTGAATCCCACCGTAAATTACCCATGCTCCCCGAGCCCTCGCCATATTCCCTACTGCATAACCGCGCAGGGCATTGCCGGTGTGGACGCTCACCCCGACTATGTCTCCGGCATGAATCGTGGAAGGATCTAGCGGCTCCAGAGTTTCGTCCACCAGCTTCGGATCTCCATATTCTCGGGGGGTAGCCGCGGCCAAAACGAAGAGCCAGCGCGGTGTAATCACCGCGGTGCCAAAAGAATTATCGCTAGGATTAATCAGATGTACGGTCACCGAGTGTACCTTTCAAATACGAGATGTTCTGCGCGCAAGTCATGCTTCGATCGGCCGCCGGGGACCAAAGCATCGGAGGCTCGGATCGAGTCGCCGCAACGCCCAGGAAGGTTGGCTAATTATACATACCCGCCACTCTGTGGTTGAGCATTAAGATGCTCCACGATGTGCATGACGTTGCACTCGTCGACCAGATGATCCGGAGACCATCGTCAACCTGGGCGCAGACAGCCGAAGACATGAAGATGTGCTTTCAATACAAAGCGCCTCGGTGTGACCCGACAACAAGGGACTAATTCCTGAAGTTTGAAGATTGCATAACTGCTTCCAGTTGAAGCCGCAGTTCATTCAACCGCTCCAGTTCAGCTTCCACAGCTGACGATCCGGTTGCAAGAATATTTCTGGCATTCGTAAGTGCACGTTCCGCAACCCCACTCACGTCTTGCAGGGTCTTTCTGATCCGTGATTCGAGCCTTCTTCGGCCCTCTGCTACACGCTCGTCGACATCGCTCTGCACGCGTGAACTGTTGGTCACGAGGAGCTTATCAAGGAATTCGTGTGCATTCTCCACAATCGGCTTATAGAACCTGACCAGGCCAATAACGACGTCTCCGAGATAAAGAACCGGCGAAGCCGATCGTGCCACGGTAACAAATTCATGGAATACGAACGACGTTTTCGTTTCGAATCCGCGAACATCTTCGATGCGCTCCGGCAATCCGGCCATCTCTGCCGTTCCAGATTCTGCGAGTTTCTCCAAAAAATCATTTGCGAGTTCGACGAACCGTGCAGTCGCCCGCCTGTAGGCTCCTTCCGCGTGGCGCTGTTGCTCTTCGAGCCATGGCAAGACATTTCGACGGGCGACAGCCTGAGCCGCCGTCATCGCCGAGATTCTGAATGAAGGACCATACCCATGTCGAAGTGCCGAAAACTCCCGTTCCAGTTCCGCATGGGCATGACGTTTCACATCTCCCAGAAACTTCTCGCGGTTTTCTTCAAACTTTCGTGCCAGACGATTCTGTTCTGCGGAGAATAGGTGCCCGAGATCCAGCAGTGAGCGTTCCGCTTGCGAAACGGTCTCCCTTAGAAATGCGATCCTCGTCTCAGAAACCTCGAGAGGCTGAATAAGTGCCTGACGTTGCTCTTCGATCACCCGAAACAGTGCCTCCGAGAGACGCCTGGTTCCGCGCTCTTGCGCAGATTTCGCCAGCATATCGCCCGATTGCGAGGACAGGCGTTCGAGCGAGCCCACGAACTCGCTCCAGTCACGATGCGCGCCCGAGCGCTCCAGGCGTTCCAGCGCGCTCACTTCGTAAATGCGATCAACCGGGCGGGCCAGTCGAGACTCGATCATCCGTTTCGTAAATTCAGCAGCATCAATTCTCTCTTTTTCGGTAACGCGATCCGCCTTGTTCAAGACGACCAGCAGGTCTCTCACTTGTGACCCCAGCGCGTCAATCAGACTCAGTTCGTCGGCGGTGATCGGCGGATCTGCGCCGACCACAATGATGACGGCATCAATGTGGGGAATAAATGCGCGAGTCGCTTCTGTGTTGCCGAGAAATACAGAACCGATTCCCGGGGTATCGACAAGGCACATCCCGCCGGAAAGAAGTTCCGAATGCAGAAATACCTCTACGCCTTCTACCGACTTCCGGTTCTCAGGGTTTTGTTCTTCGGAAACGTATTCAGCCAGTTCATACGGGGCAATAGCTCGCCACTCGCCCTCGATTCGAACCCGGGCAGTCTTACTCTTTCCATAACGGATTACGGTCGGGACAGACGTGACGGGGGTCACCCCCGTCGGGAGAATCGAATCACCAACTAATGCACTCAACAGTGTCGATTTCCCACGTTTGAACTGGCCAACGCAGGCAACGTAAAACCGGCCTTCTGAAATACGCTCCGCCAGGACGGCGGCTTCCGATGCCGCCCTATCTTCGCCCAAAGCCGCCGCGATCTCACCGATCTGAAGCATCGCATTGAAACCGCTGGGCTCCCGTTCACTCTCCTCCGAGTTTGTTATTGCCAAAGGACCTGAATCACTCATGGTTCGATTGCTAGTTGGCGTTCGCCGTAGCCCACTCCATCCTGAAATCGATATAAAGCGGCGACCACTTGATGTGGTCTTTGCTCCGATACTTCGTCTGGCCAGCCATCTCGATCATGTGCACAATAGCTCCGGGATTGCCGTCACTGCATTCAACGATGTTGTCAACAACCGCCTTGAGATTTGTCGCAACCAGATGTTTCTGCGAAACGACACGCTCGGCAAAGCCTGCTGCGCTCTCCGCACCAAAGTTCCTGATCGCAAGTCTTTCGCTCCGGTCAGAAAGCAGCGGGGCCACAAATCCTGCGTCCTCCATGTGCGCGGATCGTGCCACCGCTATCACAGGGGTCGAGCACAGCCAAACGACTTCTCTCACCATGGTCGCAAACGATTGTGAAGGCTGGTTGAGGTGATCGAGTACCAGCACGTACTTCCCCGCCCGAAGAGCGTCCGTGACTATCCCTTTTAGGGAAATGGACGACTTTGAAAGTAGAGTGTCTGTCCGACCTCTGCAGATCTTCGCGACGGTAGGATCTTTCCTGGCGGCGAGCAGTTCCGCCAATCGTTTGAACACAACCTGCGAACTTGGCGTGGACGGGCAATAGAGGGCTTGCGGGAATTCCGGCAGCACATAAACCAGGAGAAGGGTTTTCCCTACTCCCGATGGTCCGTGTACGAGCACGGACTTACGCGCCGCCAGTCTTGCGCGGAGCAAACCAATCTCTTCTGTTCTATCGAAAATCTCCATCATCACCCGGTCGCCTCTGCCAACTACATTGAACGCTTGCCCTCCTCGTGAACGTAACGGATTACTTCAACATCCGACATCGCGATCAGTCCCTCGGAAACCATCCCATCCAGTAAGGGCAGAAGCTTGTTGATGTTCTCCTCGGTGTCTATCACCTGCACCATGATGGGAGCATCCTTGGAGAAGAACGCCTGCGACCGATGAATCAACGTGCTCGCGCCGTATCCCTGGATCCCGCGATACACGGTGGCGCCAGCGATGTCGAGTTCCCTGCACTTCTCCACGATCGCGCGATAAAGCGGCTGATTCTGCCACTTGTCATCCTCGCCGAAATGAATGCGAAGCATTTTCGCCCGACCCTCCAGTTTCATTTGCGTTCCTCCTTCCGGCGCTCAACCTGGGTGTAATCGTGGGTGTACTTGATGATCTCGACGTCAGACAGCGCAACAAGTCCCTGTTGGATCATCTGATCGAGAACGGGAATGAACGCCCGGAGCTTTTCCTCGGTGTCAACGACCGACAGCAGGATAGGCGCATCGTGCGAAAGATTCAGCGCCGAGTCCTTATGTATCCGACGGTTTGCACCATACCCGAGAATGCCTCGAAACACGGTGACGCCGGCAATGTCATTTGCCCGCAAGCTGTGAACAACCGCTTCATGAAGCGGCTTTCCATTCCATTTATCGTTCTCCCCGACAAGGATGCGCATCATCTTGGCTTTGCCCTCGCGCTTCAGAGGAGGTGGCGCAGGCTCTTGCTGATTGATGCCGGGCGGCCGAACGACATTCGTGTCGTGAATCTCGAAGAAGCCGTTGCCAACAATATCGGAAAGCTTCGGAAGAATTTCCGCAACCTTCTCCGCGCTCTCGATGAATTCGATCTTTATCGGCATCTTGTCCGCAAGGTCTACCAGGCGGGACGTATGGAGTTTATGGTCCGTGCCGAAGCCTGCGATGCCCCGTGTGACAGTGGCACCGGAAATTCCCCGGTAGAAGAGAAAATCGAGGATCGCCGAATACACCGGCGCCCCGTGATAGCTCTCTCCTTCCATGACGTACACAGCCACTTTTTTTGCTGGCCCACTCGTTAACAAGTTTCCTCCTATCGGGTAAGGCCCCCGCTGCGCCATGAGAGATTCAGCAGCACGTCCCAGGATGCCACTGCTACTGTGCTCGCCAGAGAGGCTTCCAAACTCACTGCTGCCGAATCTCTCACGAGAATGTCCGCCCGACTACAACTCCGGCCCAAACCGCGCCAAATCCGGCGATCACACTCAGCGCCACATTCGCAAAGCCCATCAGCATTTGGCCGTCCTGGACCGTTCGGAGCGTTTCATACTCAAACGTTGAAAACGTTGTATACGCGCCGATGAACCCGATCGGCACGAGATAATGCCAGTTCGGACTCGCATCCGTCTTCTGTACCAACACGGTCATGACAATTCCAAGCAGGAATGTCCCCGTAATGTTGATCACAAAAGTTCCGTATGGGAAGCGCGTTCCGAATCGATTTCCTATATAGCTGCCTAGAACAAACCGGGCAATCGCACCGATAAACCCGCCGATTCCCACCATCACATACTTAAGCAAGCCTGGTCTTCCTCCGATCCTTGACATCTCCGAAATTCACTGCCGACTGCCCACTTCCATCCCACAACCAAGCACAGCCGAATCGCTGGTCCCATTGCGCGGTCAGTGCTCCACCGTGTCAGGACTGCAAAATCCAAAGTCAATTCCCTTTTTACATGCGTCTTCCGGCGCATGCTGCAAGCACACCGACCAACATACCCAAACAGTTCAAACCCTCTTGTTCTCGGGATTCCAGCAGCAGACAGACATGGCTCCGCAACAAGAACCCTTGTTAGGAGTCATCATCTGTCCCGCTCTAACAGTAGGTGGGACAGCGGTTAGGGGTGAACTCCTTCACCCGTAGCTGACT
Source organism: Terriglobia bacterium (assembly GCA_032252755.1). Taxonomy (NCBI): domain Bacteria; kingdom Pseudomonadati; phylum Acidobacteriota; class Terriglobia; species Terriglobia bacterium. The sequence goes on along the minus strand of JAVUPY010000023.1, from coordinate 52,402 downwards.
AATATCTCATGATGCTGGGCAAAGTCAACCACAAGATAGTGCATCCTGAGGCATCAAACTCCACCGCACCCCTACCCTCGGTGGTTCACCCGAAAGTGACCCAAACCCGAAATGTGGGATTTGAAATTCCCGTTCTCACCCCAAGTATTTAACGGAAGTTTTCGACCAGCGTCAGGTGGCTTCCGGCCTCGGTTAGGTCGGTATAGAGCAACGATTGGCCATCCGGCGAGACCGTGATTCCGGCAAACGGTGGTGGGGTACCTTGCAGCTTTCGCACATGCAGAACCCTGCCGTCGGGAGTGGCGAGATCGATGCTGTCGGGCTTTGTAGTCGAATCCAGGTAATAGAGCCCTTGTTTCGCTACTGTCCAATAACCCCAGTAGCCGATGCGCGGCTGCGGTGCGACTTGAACGTCCGCTCCGCCATTGACCGGAATGCGCCAAATCCCCGCCGCGTCGGCTCGCGCAAAGTAAACGTACTTACCATCCAGCGAAGGAATCGCAACGAACCCGCCATCGCGGGTCACCTGCTGCGCCTGCCCGCCGCCCGATGGCACCTTCCATATCTGCCAAGCACCACTGCGATTCGAGCCGAAGTAGATCCAACGCCCATCCGGCGACCACGATGGCACAATGTCATTCGATTCCCCATCCGTGATCTGTTTCGGAATGCCACCGTCGGCGGCGATCACGAACACGTGCGAGTGTCCCTGCGGCCGCGAATCGAACGCGATCTGCTTTCCATCCGGCGACCATGCAGGGCTCCCGGTCAACGATCGCTCGAACGATGTGAGCTTCGCCAGTTCGGAGCCGTTGCTGGATGCGACCCAAATTTCCTGCGTTCCACTCCGCCACGATTGAAAGGCTATATGTGTACCGTCGGGAGAAATCTGCGGTGCCGAGTCCTGCTGCGTCGAGGAAAGCACTGGCGCGGGAGGTTCCTTCGCGCCGCCCGGGGTCAACTTCATCCGCATGATGCTCCACTTCGACGAGCTTTGGGCGTAAACCATCCGGTCGCCACGCGGCGCAATGTTCGGGCTGAAGGCGTCTTCACCACCAACGGGCAGGCGCACGGGCTTGCCACCGGAAACAGCGATGCGCCACAACGAGAATTTGCCACCTCGATCGGACGAGAACACCAGGGATTGTCCATCGCGGCTCCATGCGATGGCGTTCACAAACCGATTGTCGTGGGTAATGCGCTGGGGTTCCCCGCCATTTGCGCCCATGATGTAGATGTCGCGCACTGCGGCATCAACCGCACGCAAGAAGGCGATCCTGGTGCCATCCGGAGAGAACGCGGGTCCTACGTCTCCGTCCCAGTACTTTGGTGGCGTCGTAATTGGAACGGCCTGCAGCGAATCCAGCGAGAGCGAATAAATAGATGACGGTGTGCTTGCAGACTTGCCGTCCGGGAACAAAAGTCGCTTGCCATCCGGAGACCACGAAAGGGTTCCGCGATCCCATTCGATGGTCCCTTTCGGCGTATACACCTTCCGCGCGGGACCACCAATTGCGGGAATGATGTAAATACCGCGGTCGGCTGCGGAGTCTCGCATAAACGCAATCGAGCGGCCGTCCGGCGACCATACCGGACTATAGTTGTCCGACCCGTCCGAGGTCAGGCGTAACGGGTTCTCGCTGTCCAGCAATTTCAAGTAGATATCGCGTTTACTGCCCCTCAATCCGCTCCACGCGTACGCGACCTGGTTGCCGTCTGGAGAGAATGCAGGCTGGACTTGTGCACCTTCGTCTGAGGTGAATGGAACTGTTCTATAACCGCCTTCAGGGACAACAATCAGCTTTCGTTGTCGTTCCCACCGGTAAGCCACAAAGGACGCAATCGAAAGTAGAGTAACCGCACCCAAAACCGTAATCCAACGAAGCCTTGATGCTTTTATCGCGGCTACTGAAGTACTCTCCTCTGGTTCTACCGCGGGCTCAAGAACGGCGACACCGCTGCGGGACGACCCAGGGCTTCGTCCCGCCTCCGCTGGCCAGGGCGTCCGCGTCGCTGACGTTGGCGGGTCCGGAGGAATAACCTGAGCTATCAATCGGTATCCAGTTTTTGGAATCGTCTGAATGAACCGCGGCGCCCGGGCGTCATCTTCGAATACTCGGCGCAATTCCGATATGCAGCGGGTAAGGACGTCCTCGCCCACGAAGGTATCCGGCCAGACCGCGTGCATCAACTGGTCCTTGGAGAGCACCTCGTTGGAGTGCGAAGCCAGTTGAATGAGCACCTGCATGATCTTCGGTTCTATATGAACCGCACGATCCTGCTTTCTGAGACAGTTGATCTCCGGCTCGACTTCCCAATCGGCGATGCGAAAATGACCCTTCAAGAACTATCCCCGCGGTGATGCGCACCTCAAATTATAGTCGCATAATCCCAGTAGAATGAAACGGTTGGAATCCCTCAGAATTCCCTCAGGAAAGAATCTGAATTAACTCACTTTTATTCCTCTTGCAAAGCTACTACGTTCACAGGCGTTTGTAGCGCGTTTTCACGACTTGAGTACTCGTGGGGTGGGAGTAGGTCTTTCCCTCGGTACCCAAAAGTCCACGAATACCCGAGGATGTTCTGAGTAGAACCTGGATAGGGGTGAGCCCCGATCCACTCCAGCGCGTTTGCCGACCGGACCCATTCCCGGCATCCCAGACCGCCCACTTGGGAGAGAAAGATCATGATTTGCTGCAGTTCGCCGAGAACTTCGCATCCCCCACGAAACAACTCATTCACACTCCAGGCGAGCAGGCTGTCGTCCCAGGTAATATTGCTGATCCTCCTGGGTACATTGGCGTGCGTTGCCGCTTTCGGCCAGGCAACGTCGGGAACCATGTTTGGAACGGTTCAGGATCCGACGGGCGCTGTTGTCGCCGATGCAACCGTCACTGCTACCGCACCCAACATCGGTCTGACGCGAACCACGACGTCCAATCAATCTGGTGATTTCGCTTTTCCCAACCTGCCACCGGCAACCTACAACGTCGAGGTTACTGCGAAGGGTTTCAAAACACATGTGACCACCGGGGTGGTGGTGGGAGCCACGGATCGTGTCAGTGCCGGCGCACAGGTGCTTGAGGTGGGCGGCACCGGAACCTCGGTCACGGTCACGGCCGAAGGCGCTCAGATCCAGTTGCAAAGCAATTCCGGGGAGCGCTCTGACACCATTACCAGCAAGCAACTCAACAATGTTGCCTTAAACGGACGGATGGTGCTGGATTATATGAAGCTCGTTCCGGGAGTCATCAGTAGCTTTGACGGCCACCAATCCGGTACGGGTGGGATCGACGCATTCAACATCAACGGGACCCGTGCCAATGAACACGAGTTCACCATCGATGGCGCTTCGAATGTCGATACCGGGAACAACGGTGGCACTCACGTCACCATCAACACCGATGCCATCCAGGAAGTCAAGATCTTAACTTCCAATTACCAAGCGGAATACGGCAAGGCCGCAGGGGGCCAGGTTATCGTCACAACCAAGAGCGGAACCAGCCAGTTCCACGGTGATGCCCGGATCTTTCACCGCCACGAAGGGTTGAACGCAAACGAATGGTTCAACAAGCGGGACCAGATTCAGAACAACCAGCCGAATCAACCTGGCAAGTATCGATATAACTATTTCGGTTACCAGATCGGTGGCCCAGTGATTGTCCCCGGCACGGATTTCAACAAGAACAAGGACAAGGTGTTCTTCTTCTGGGGCCAGGAATACTATCGCCAGTTGCTGCCCGTGAACGGCGACCGCGTCACGTTCTATACTCCGACCGCTTTGGAACGCGTCGGCGATTTTTCTCAGTCAGTGGACGGAAATGGTCTACCCGTTCAGATCTCCGGACCAGGAATCGTCCCGGGCACGAACAAGATCGATCGTTCCCTGCTGAATCCTGCCCAGCAGGCCGTGTTTGATCAGGTCTCGAAGATACTCTCCCTTTATCCCCTGCCCAACGTTGCCTCCGCTTATGGCAATGGCACCAACAATTACAATTACCTGACCACCTTCTCGCCCGCGAATCCGCGACGGGAAGACATATTCCGCCTCGATTATCAGATCAACGCAGCCAATCGGTTTTTTGGTCGTTATATCGGCAACTCCGATACGACCAGCGGCCCTGTGCTTCCCTGGCCTGGCTACGGAACATTTGCCTGCACTGGCGGTATCGTATTCAGTGGTGGCTGCACTTCCAAGCATCCTGGCTGGAACTTATCCATCAATCTCATCAGCACCATCACTCCCAACCTTCTCAATGAGTTCTCGTTCGGACCCAGTGTGAGTTCTACTTATTCATCGGGAAAAGGTGGGAACCTCTCCGTCGGAGCAAATGGCATCGACATGCCGCTGCTCTACCCGGTTTCGCCGGACCAGTCGATCCCCGATCTCGGATTTGGCGGCCTTAATAACACAAACTTCGGATGGACCTACCTTGGCGCTACGCCGTGGCATCAGGCCAATACCACCATCAACCTGAACGATAACGTCAGCTGGGTGAAGAGCGGCCATACCTTCAAGTTCGGCGTCTTTTATCAGCGGAACCGTAAGGACCAGATCGCCTGGGGCAATGTCAACGGTCAGTTCAGCTTCGGTGTGGGACCCACTTCGCCGTCGGGATGTGACAGCAACGTAAGCGCATGCGGCGATCCGCTAGCCAGTGCGTTGCTCGGCTCTTTCGATTCGTTCAGTCAATCCGCCTCGCGTCCAGTCGGGTACTTCCGGTACAACCAACTTGAGTTCTACGCGCAAGATACCTGGAAGGTCACGCCGCGCTTCACACTCGACTACGGAATGCGCTTTGCTTGGGTTCCACCGCAGACCGATGCGAGAAACCAGGTCGCAATCTTCGATCCCGCCGCGTATGACCCGGCAAAAGCGGTTGCAATTGATCCGAACAGTGGAAACATCATTCTCAATGACCAACCCGGTGGGAATCCAAACGGCGATCCTCTCAACGGGATGGTGTTCACAGCCAACCACCAGATTCCAGCTGGTGGCTGGAATGACCGTGGCGTAATGCCGGAGCCGCGTATTGGCTTCGCCTATGACTTGTCGGACGACCACAAGACGGTCCTTCGCGGTGGCTTCGGTATGATGCACGACCGCACACAAGGCAACCTCATCTTCAACGAAGTCTTCAACAACCCAGTCCTCGACGCAAAACCAGCGATCTACAACAACAACATTGCCAACCTCGGTTCCGTGTCAGTTGCGGCTAACACTTCACCGCTGGGGGCCATTTATGGAGCATCGCGAGACGGCAAGGTGCCGACGGTGTACAGCTTCAGTCTCGGCATCCAGCACGAACTCACCAATTCAACCACGTTGGATTTGGCCTATGTTGGAACGCTGTCGCGTCACCTAACCACGGCACGGGATATCAACGCAATCCCGTACGGAACGGAGTTCACCGCGGCGGCACAGAACCCGAACGCGACTTTCGCCTGGTGGAGCCCGAATTCCGGTCAGACCTGCTTCCCTGGCGGCGTGGTCGGTCCTGAGCCGGGATTGCCGACGCAGTACTCCGACGCAGGTTACAGCTACAGTTCCGCCTGTGCGTACCCCACATCGTATCTCGTGCCCTATAAAGGTTACGGACAGATGGAGTACCTGGAGTTCAATGGCAACGGCAACTACAACTCGCTGCAGGCTTCATTGCAGCGACGGTTTGCCCAGGGCCTCACCTTTGGTGTGGTGTATACCTGGTCAAAAGCGATGACCACCGCGAACTCGGATGAGGACTTCCTGGATCCGTTCATCAACAGCATCATGTATCGCCGCGCATCGTTCGACCGAACCCATGTTTTTGCGGCAAACTACGTCTACAACCTGCCCAATGTGACAAAACACTTTGGCGGACCCAAATGGTTGTCTTTTATCACGGACGACTTCCAACTCAGCGGAATCACCCAGTTCATGTCAGGCAACCCGCTGTATCCAACCTCTTACTGGTGGAACACAACCGAGAACCAGGTTACGGGCAGCAACGACTGGGGCAAGATGCCGATCTTTATGTACGTTAATAATGACGGCACTTTCCAGACCCCGAAGCTTGGAGCGCCAACAAAACCCAACTGGGATTTGTATCGGAGCGGCGGGATGCAGGACTGGGATATGTCGCTCTTCAAGAACATCAAGTTCACTGAAGCTCGCTATATACAACTCCGCCTGGAGGCCTTCAACGTCTTCAACCATCCGAACTTCTACGGGAAGGAACTCGGATATGGCCTGAATTCCGCCAGCGGATCTACTCCGATGTCCTACAGTACGGCCGGAAATTTTGGCCAGTACACCTCAACCTATTCCGGAACTGGCGGACCACGCGTGGTCCAACTCGGCGCGAAGTTCTACTTCTAACCTCCCAACCAGCGGGGAGGACTTGCGGATCTCTTCGATCGCAGGCCTCCCCGCTGGCATTCCCACGCGTACTGTAAACGACGTCTCGCGCACCGTGAAAAGAGGGACCAATTTGAAATCCATCAGCCGTCGTGATTTCGTTCGTCTGTCCGCCGTCGGAGCGGCAGCCGCTGCCGCACCCCTTCCCTTAAACGCACTTATAGAAAATTCTCCAAACGGAAATATTTCCGTTTGGACGACCGCCGGTGATCGACGTCATGCTGCATCCGATCCGTTACGCTGGAGACCCGCCTCAGTGGCGTCGAACAGCAATATCACCCTCTACCCGTCGAAGCAGTTTCAGGAGATACTCGGCTTCGGCGCGGCATTCACCGATGCCGCCTGTTTCACGCTTACCCGCTTGAGCAGCGATGCTCGCCGCCAACTCTTTCATACTCTCTTTGGTGGTTCGCAGATGGGCCTCTCGGTCAGCCGCATTTGTGTAGGCGCCAGCGATTATTCGCAAAACCTCTACAGCTACGACGACGGCCCTGGGCCCGATCCTGACCTGAAGCGTTTTTCGATCGATCACGATCGCGCCTACATCCTTCCCATTATTCGGGAAGCCCGCGCCGTGAATCCCGACTTGTGGCTGCTCGCCTCCCCCTGGAGCCCGCCGGGCTGGATGAAAGCCAATGATTCCATGCTCGGCGGTTCCATGCGCAAGACCTGGTACGCGGCTTACGCGGAATACCTGGAACGCTTCCTCGATGCCTACGCAGCCGCAGGCGTACCCATCAACTCGCTGACCACGCAAAACGAGGTGGACACCGACCAGGATGGCAGAATGCCTGCCTGTCTCTGGGGGCAGGAATACGAAATCGAATTCGTGCGCGACCATCTAGGTCCACGGCTGGCAAAGTCCGGAAACAAAACAGACATCTGGATCCTCGACCACAATTACAACCTCTGGGGCCGAGTTCTTTGTGAACTCGAAGACGAGCAGGCGCGAAAGTTCATCAAAGGCGTGGCCTGGCATGGTTACGCTGGCACTCCAGATGCCATGACGCGCGTTCAAAAAGCGTACCCGCAGGTACCGCAGTTCTGGACCGAGGGCGGCCCTGATTTCGTGAAGCCGGGTTACGCTACCGAGTGGTCCAAGTGGAGCACAGAGTTCACCGGCATCCTGCGCAATTATGCGCGCTGCATCATCGCATGGAACTACGCCCTCGATGAGCACGGAAAGCCCAACATCGGCCCGTTTGACTGCGCGGGACTGATCACGGTTGATTCGAAATCTGCGGCGATTTCCTACAGCGGTCAGTACTGGGCAATGGCGCACTTTTCAAGCCACATGCATCGCGGTGCAAAGATCATCGAGAGTTCCTGCGATCTCAGCGATGTGGCCCACGTTGCGGCGCTGAATCCGTCCGGCCAGCATGTACTCGTCCTGACGAATAGCGGCACGGAGAAGCGCACCGTCAGCATCCGATCTGGCAACTCTCTCGCCGAAGCGCTTCTCCCTGCGGATTCAGTGTCGACCTTGGTCTGGAGCTAGTACCATGAAGCTCTGGATAGGCTCTGCACTCGCAGGGTACGGTTCAGGAAACACTCTCATGGGTTCATTCGTAATTTCATTGCAGGTCGCGCTCCTTGCTTTCTCGTTGCACGGCTGTGGTGGAAACTCCTCCACCCCACCATCGCCGCCGGTCACCGGGGCCAGCGTCACGGTCTATGTAACGACCGGCGATCAATCAAAGCTTTTACACCACGAGGCCGACGTTCAGTTCTCTGCGACTCCAGCCAGCGGCAGCATCATCATTTTCGACGGTACCAGGCGCTACCAGACCATGGACGGCTTTGGTGCCTCGCTCACCGATTCCTCGGCCACGGTAATCACCCAGGACCTCACCACTGCACAACGTACACAATTAATGTCCGACTTGTTCGATCCCTCCTCGGGAATCGGACTCAGTTTCCTGCGCCAGCCCATGGGCGCCTCCGATTTCTCGGCATCTGGCAATTACTCTTACGATGAAATGCCAGCCGGCCAGAGCGATCCCACGCTGGCGAATTTCTCCATCGCGCATGATTCGGTTGCGATCATTCCGCTGCTCAAACAGGCAATCTCGCTCAACCCGAACCTGAAGGTCGTAGCCGTGCCGTGGAGTCCACCGGCGTGGATGAAAACATCATCCACCATGAATGGCGGGAGCGTGGACCCCGCGCAATTCGCGCCGCTTGCCCAATACTTTGTGAAGTTTGTTCAGGCGTACCAGGCACAGAACATTCCCATCTACGCGATCCTGCCGCAGAACGAACCGCTCTACAGCACCTCCTCCTACCCCAGTACGGAAATGTCCGCAACTGACGAGGCGAACTTCATTGGCAATTTTCTCGGTCCATCCATGACTGCGGCTGGCCTCAACCAGGTCAAAATCATTGCCTACGACCACAATTGGGACCATCCGGAGTACCCGCAAGCGGTGCTCGCGGACGCGACGGCATCCGCTTACGTTGCAGGCACCGCATTCCACTGCTATGCGGGAGATCCCAGTGGACAAGTCACGGTCCACAGCGCCTACCCCACGAAGGACATCTGGTTCACCGAGTGCTCCGGAACCGTCGGGAGCAGTTTCGCAGGAGATCTCAAGTGGAACGCCGATAAGCTCCTGATCGGTGCCGTCCGCAACTACGCGCGCAGCGTGAGTCTTTGGAACCTCGTGCTCGACCAGGACTCAGGGCCCAAGAACGGTGGATGCTCAAACTGTCGTGCACTCGTCACCGTGGATAACACTGCCAGCCCGTCCCGGGTGACTTACAACGTCGAGTACTACGTTCTGGGACATCTGGCAAAGTTCGTCAAGCCAGGTGCCTGCCGTGTCGACACGACAAGCAATCCGGGGGGAATCGAAACTGTCGGTTTTGTGAACCCCGACGGTTCGAAAGTACTGCTCGCACTCAACCAGGGCGCCAGTGCTGACTCTTTCACCGCCCAACAGGGAACCCTGCGCTTCAGTTACACGCTTCCTGCAGGCGCTCTAGCTACCTTCTCCTGGAAGTAGACGACATACCCCTTGTGACCGAATTCGCATCACGCGCCGAGTCCGCGTTCCGACATATCGAAGATAGCGTCCACGAGTTGGCAATCGATGCGCGTATGACCAACCAGCAGGCGGAAATACAGGGGTCCATAAAGGATATCGAGAATCGTGTCCGCGGCGATGTCCGAGCGGATCTCACCATCTTTCTGCGCCCTGCAGACGAGTTCGCGCGCCTCTCTGCGCCGCGGCTCAATCCAGTACCGCCGTATGGCCTCCACCATCTCCGGCTGTGATTGCCCGGCGCCGATGATCACCGCCAGTATGTCGCCGAATTCACCACGCATCAACCGGGTCACTCGGCGCATCTGCTGGTGAATCGCTTCGCGAACAGGTGCATCTTTAGGAAAGTGCAATTCGGGACCAAGGCTTTCCACGAAGGCGTCGATCACCAGCGCGGCCTTGTTCGGCCACCACCGATAAACTGTGGCCTTTCCGACTCCGGCGTGCGTGGCGATGCCTTCGATCGAAAGCGCGTTGAATCCCTGATCCTTCAGGAGGGTCAGCGTACTGGCAAGAATTGCCTGGCGCGCTTCATCGCTGCGGGGACGTCCAGGGCCACGCCTTTCTGGGGGCGCGGAAGTGGGCTTGCTCACCATCGTGAGCCCAGTCTACCATGATTTGAATCCGATACGGCTCGTATTGAATCTGAATCACTTTATATCCAGCGCCCTTCCTTGCTGAAGTCGCTGTCGGTGAAGGCCCTCTAATGTGGATTGTCCAACTGGCGTTGCGCAGGCCGTACACATTCATCGTCCTCGCGCTCATCATCATCCTGCTGACGCCTCTCGTCATCCTCCGCACCCCGGTCGATATTTTTCCCGATATCGATATTCCCGTCATCAGCGTTATCTGGAACTACAACGGGCTGTCGCCACAAGAAATGGCCGACCGCATCGTCAGCAACTCTGAGCGCGGCGTTACCATTACCGTAAATGACATCGAGCATATCGAGTCGACTTCTCTCAGCGGCGTCGCTGTAATAAAGATCTTCTTCCGCCCTGGCGCCAACATTCAGACTGCCCTCTCCCAGGTGACCGCGATCAACCAGACCGTCGTTCGTGGCCTGCCTCCCGGAACCACGCCGCCGTTGGTCGTCACTTACACCGCCTCGTCCATTCCTGTTATTCAGCTCGGCCTTTCCAGCAAAACCCTCCCCGAGCAGCGTCTCTACGATTTGGGCAACAACTTCCTTCGAACCCAGTTAGCTACCGTGCAGGGCGCTTCTTTGCCGTTTCCCTACGGCGGCAAGCAACGCCAGATCATGGTGGATCTTGACGAGCAGAAGTTGCAGGAATTCGGTCTCACTCCAACCGACATCGTCAATGCCGTAAATGCAGAGAACCTCGTCACGCCTTCGGGCTCCGCAAAGATCGGTTCGCTCGAGTATGCCGTGGAGATGAACGGCACCCCGAAGACAATCCAGGCTTTGAACGATCTTCCGGTCCGGACCCTCAACGGTTCAACGCTCTACTTGCGCGACGTTGCACATGTGCGCGACGGGTTCTCGCCGCAAACCAACATCGTTCGGCAGGATGGCGTCCGTGGCGCGCTCATGTCGGTCTTCAAAATAGGCCGCGCCTCGACCCTCGACATTGTCAAAGCCGTAAAATCGGTCGTCCCTGTTGCCGCCCAGACGCTGCCGCCGGCATTGAAGATTACTTCATTTTTCGACCAGTCTCTGTTCGTGCGCGCGGCGATCTCCGGCGTCATCCGCGAAGCGATCATCGCGGCTGCGCTGACGGCTTTGATGATCCTCATCTTCATCGGCGACTGGCGCCCGACGCTGATCATCTCCATTTCCATTCCGCTCTCGATCTTTGTCTCCGTCATTTTGCTTGGAGCCATCGGCGAGACGATCAACATCATGACCCTCGGCGGCTTGGCGCTCGCAGTCGGCATTCTCGTCGACGACGCGACCGTCACAATCGAGAACATCGAGCGCAATATCTCGATGGGCAAGGACATGCAACAAGCCATCCTCGACGGTGCCCAGCAGATTGCCGTTCCGGCCTTCGTCTCGACTCTGTGCATCTGCATCGTCTTCGTACCGATGTTCTTCCTGACCGGAGTCGCTCGCTTCCTCTTTGTACCCATGGCCGAAGCCGTCGTCTTCGCGATGCTCGCTTCGTACCTGCTCTCGCGAACCTTGATTCCCACGCTGGTCATGTACATCATGCGCGGGCACGAGCATAAAGCCGCCGAACCCAAGACCTTCCTCGGACGCTGGCAACGAGGTTTCGAGCGGTGGTTCGAGAACTTCCGCTGCTCCTACGAAAGTCTGCTGGAAGCGGCCCTGAATTACAGGAAGGTTTTCGCCATCGGATTCGCCCTGTTTTGCTTTGCATCGCTCGGACTCGTCTTCTTTCTCGGCGAGGACTTCTTCCCCCAAGTCGATGCCGGGCTCATCCGCTTACATATGCGCGCCCGCCCAGGCCTGCGCGTGGAGGAGACCGCACGGCTCACCGACCAGGTCGAGCAGGTCATCCGCCAGCGCATTCCGAAACAGGAACTCACCACCATCATCGACAACATCGGCGTCCCCTATTCAGGATTGAACCTGTCCTACAGCACGTCCGGAGTGATCGGGTCCAGCGATGCGGACATCCAGGTTGCACTTAACAGCAACCATCATCCAACCGAGGAATACATTCGCGAGCTTCGCGCCGAGCTTCCCGCGAAGTTCCCGGGAGTCGAATTCTTCTTCCAGCCCGCCGACATCGTTTCGCAGATTTTGAATTTCGGACTTCCTTCCCCCATCGACGTCCAACTGGTTGGGCCCGACATGAACGCCAACTACGCACTCGCGCAGAAGATTGCGAACCGCATGCGCCTCATCCCCGGCGCGGCAGATGTACACGTTCAACAAATGATGGGCCTGCCAACGCTGTACATGGATATCGACCGCTCGCGCGTGAACCAGGTGGGAATGAGCGCTCGCGACGTCGCGCAGAGCGTCCTGGTTTCCCTGAGTGGAAGCTTCCAGACCGCGCCCAACTTCTGGTTGAATCCACGCAACGGTGTCACCTACCAAATCGCCGTCCAATCGCCTCAATACCGCATCACTTCCCTGCAAGACCTGATGAATATCCCGGTGAACCGATCTCAAGGCCAGGGACAACAGCAGGTCCTCGGAAATCTCGTGCAAGTACATCCCACCGCCCGCGCCGCCGTTGTAAACCATTACAACGTCATGCCCGTCATCGACGTCTTCGCGAGCACGGACGGGCGTGACCTCGGCGCGGTCTCAGGCGACATCAATAACGTGCTGAAGGATTTCCAGCACCAACTCCCACGCGGATCGCGCATCGTTGTTCGTGGTCAGGTGGAGACGATGCGCTCTTCGTTCTTCGGCCTTGGCGTCGGACTCCTCATGGCGATCGTTCTTATTTACCTGCTGATCGTGATCAACTTCCAGTCATGGCTGGACCCATTCATCATCATCACTGCCCTCCCTGGAGCTCTCGCAGGAATCTGCTGGTTCCTGCTGCTCACGCATACGCGCCTGAGCGTTCCCGCGCTGACCGGAGCCGTGATGTGTATGGGCGTAGCCACCGCCAACTCGATTCTTCTGGTTTCATTCGCGCGTGAGCAACTCGACGCCGGCTTGCCGGCCTTCAAGGCGGCTGTCTCTGCCGGATATACGCGTATTCGCCCAGTGCTGATGACCGCCCTCGCCATGATCATCGGCATGCTCCCCATGGCGCTTGGCCTCGGCGAAGGCGGCGAGCAGAATGCTCCCCTGGGCCGTGCCGTTATTGGCGGATTAATCTTTGCCACAATTGCAACCCTGTTCTTTGTCCCGGCCGTGTTTACGATCGTCCACGGACGTAGCGAACACGCCGGGCAACGGAGTGATTCATAAGTATGGAACGCAATACATACGAACATGCATCCCAACCCGAGTCTCCGGTTCAGCAACACGGGACGCACAGACCGGAAATCGAGAAGTGTCCTGATGTTCCTGCGGCGCCTCCACGTCGAGCCCTGGCCGTCATCGGCATTTTTCTCAGCGTGCTCATCCTGGGGGGCGTCGTGACTTTCATTTTGCGCGCCCACGATGAACGCGTTCTCGCGAACACCACGGATCGTGAAGCCATTCCGTATGTTGCGGTCGTCTCTCCAACTCCGGAGGAGGCAGACCAGGACCTCGCCCTCCCATCCACGCTCCAGGCTTTCAAGGAGTCTCCGATCTACGCCCGTACCAGTGGATACCTGATCAACTGGACGAAGGACATCGGCAGCAAGGTCCGCGCTGGACAACTGCTTGCCCGCATCGACACTCCGGAGGTTGATCAGGAACTCATGCAGGCCCGAGCCGCGCGCCAGCAGGTCACCGCCCAGTTGCAGCTCGCCAAGACGTCTGCCGAGCGCTGGCAGAACCTGCGCCAGAGCGATGCTGTCTCGCAACAGGAAGCCGACACGCAGGTGAGCGGCTACAAGCAGGCACAGGCAAACGTCGCCGCTGCCGACGCCAATGTCCGCCGCCTCGAGCAACTCGAGTCCTTCAAAAACGTCTATGCACCGTTCAGCGGAGTCATCACCCGTCGCAACGTCGACCCCGGAGCGCTGATCAACGCAGGCTCATCCGCAGGTCACGAGCTCTTCGACATCGCGCAGGTCGATCCCATTCGCGTATTCGTGAACGTTCCCCAGGCCTACGCCGAACTCATGAAGGTCGGCACTCCCGCCGACGTCGAATTGCAGGAAATACCCGGTCAGAAATTCAAGGGCAAGATCGCCCGAACTTCGGACGCAATCGATCCCAACACGCGCACCCTTCTAACCGAGGTAGATGTTCCCAACAAAGACGGCCGCCTTCTTCCCGGCTCTTACGCCCAGGTGCACTTCCAGATCGACAACCATGTCCAGCGATTTACGGTTCCCGTGAACTCGATGCTCTTTCGCGCAGAAGGCGCGCAAGTGGCGGTCGTCGACAAGAACGGTACCGTGCAGCTGCGCAAGATCACAATCGGCCGCGACTACGGAACCAGTCTCGAAGTCATAGAAGGTATCGCGCCCACAGACAAGATCGTCATCAATCCTTCTGACTCGCTTGAAAGCGGTGAGAAAGTCAACATCGCGCCGAACTCGAATCAGACGGGACAGCAGCCGTGAAGCCCCATTATTATGTGATCGTAGCGCTCCTCGTCGCTGCTTTAACTGCCAGAGCCTCTGAGAAGCACGAATCGAAGCAGAAGAAGCCCGACGTGTCTGTCCCCGTTTCCTGGCAGACGCAAGCTCCCTTCCACATCGCCGATCCGAAGGACGCCTTTCCAAAGGGGACGTGGTGGACCATTTTCGGCGACGCGGAGCTGGATCAGTACGAACAACGGGCCCTGGCCGCGAATCAGACGCTCAAGGCAGCCACTGCCCGACTGGATGAAGCTCGCGCGGCGGCAAGGATCACGCAAGCCGGACTCTTCCCGGAACTCGACGCTGGCCCATCCATCGCTCGCCAGCGCGTCAGTGGAAACCGCCCCAACCTTCCTGCGTCGTCATTGGGTGTTCCCATCACGCAGAGCGTCTACACGATTCCCTTCAACCTCAATTACGAACTCGATCTTTTCGGAGAAGTGCGTAATAACGTCCGCTCGGCGGAAGCCGCGTTGCAGGCCACGGCGGCCGACACGCAAAACGCTCAGCTCATCGTGACCAGCGAACTCGCAGCGGATTACTTCCAGATGCGATCACTTGATGCTGAACTCGCGGACGTTCAGGAGGCGATTAACTACGAAGAGAAGGGCATGCGGTTGGTCGATCAGCGCCACGAGCAGGGCATCGCCTCTGGCCTCGACGTCGCGCAGCAGGCGGCCGTGCTCGATGCCGCCAGAACACAACTCTCCTTGCTGGAGCAGCAACGCGCCCAATTCCAGCACGCGATCGCTACGTTACAGGGTATTCCGGCGTCCCAATTCACGGCTCCAATTCGTGCTCTTAACACTCCTCTTCCCGAGGTCCCCGTTGCCTTGCCTTCGCTGCTCCTCGAACGCAGGCCCGATATCGCGTCAGCCGAACGTCAGGTCGCCGCCGCCAATGCTCAGATCGGCGTCGCCCGTGCTGCCTTCTTTCCAAGAATCATCCTCGGCCTAACCGGCGGTCTCCAGAGCACCAGCGTCTCCAGCCTCTTTTCACTTCCAAGTGCTCTCTGGTCTCTTGGCGCGTCTGCCTTCGAACCCATCATCGCCGGAGGACGCGTACATGCCCGCTACCAGCAGTCAAAAAGTGTCTATGATGAGTCCGTCGCCAACTATCGCGAGACCGTTCTAGTCAGCTTTCAGCAGGTTGAAGATGCGCTTTCATCTCTGAACGCGCTTGCCGCCGCGGCACAGTCCCAGGATCGTGCCGTCGCCGACTCCCGCCGCGCTCTAGACCTCGCCACCGTCCGATACACCGGTGGCCTGGTAAATTATCTTGATGTGATTACGGCGCAGGAACAATTGCTCTCAAATCAACGTCTCGCAACGCAACTGATGGGACAGCGCATGGTCACCGAGGTCCTGCTGGTCAAGGCGCTGGGCGGAGGCTGGGATGCCTCCACTCTGCAGACTTTGCCCACAAAACCGACGCTGAAGCAGGCTGTTCAGCAGTAGCACAAAACTGCCTCAACCCGTTACACCTTTTGACGTTTCTGCCAGCGCTTCTTCCGGGAGCCCCTCCAACTCCAGCACGGGCCGAACTTCAACGGCTCCCTTGCGCGCTCCCGGAATTTTCCCTGCAATTTCAATCGCTTCGTTTACATCCTTCGCCTCGATAAGAAAGAAGCCGCCAAGGTGTTCGCGAGTTTCGGCGAATGGCCCGTCGGTGACGGTTCGCTTGCCCGAACGCACTCGTACACTCGCGGCGGTCGCCGCCGGCTGTAATGGTGACGCCAGCAGATAATGGCCGCTCGCCTTCAGTTCGTGAGCCAGTTTAGTCGAGTCAACGTAGCACTGTTCGCGCTCCGATTCTGTCCAGGCGTCTTCCGCCGCATAAATCAGCAACATGAATTTCATGCGATTCACCCCAACCCAGTATAAAACGGGTCCAAAGCTCACTTACCGACTGCGCCACCGATTCTGTAAAACACCGCAACCTTTCTCCGCCAAACTCATCACAGCTAACCAGGGGGAATGCGATGAAGGTACGTGAAGGCGGTTTCGCCTACGACATCGAACCCGTGAAAGATCCCTCAACCATGTTATTCAAGCACTTCAAAGTAACTATCGAACGTCTACATATGCAGGGCGACGAGAAAGTCTTTGAAGGCACTGCTAAGACCATCGAGGACGCCAAGGCGCTGGCCGAACGAGAATTACATAAGCTGCAACCCGAGAAACAGTTTCGACAGGCGGGTTGAAAGCGAATTCTCGGTTACCGATTGGCTCCCAGTATTACCGATTGGCTCCCAGTAAAAGAACCGAGAGATCGGCTCCGCGGTACACTATTGGCAGCATGTGTGGGCGATACCGGCTGTCCAGCACCGAACGTTTCCTCGAGCGCTTCGAGATCGAGAATGAGATTGAGTTGGCGCCGCGTTACAACATCGCGCCATGCCAGCAGGTCCCCGTCGTCCGCCAGCATCGCGAGCGCCCCGTCCGAACCGCTTCCATGATGCGCTGGGGGCTGATTCCCCACTGGTCCAAAGATGACAAAAGCGCGGCGAAGATGATCAACGCCCGCTCCGAAACCGTCGCCGAGCGCCCCGCTTTCCGTGAGCCTATCCAGCGCCATCGCTGCCTCATCCCCGCCAATGGCTTCTACGAGTGGGCACGGAGCGGCCCCGGCAAGCAGCCGTATCACTTCGGTATGGCCGACGATTCTCTCTTCGCCTTCGCCGGAATTTGGGATCGCTGGAAATCGCCGAGCGGCGAATTAGTCGAATCCTGCTCCATCCTGACCACCTCCGCCAACGCGCTCCTCGCTGACATTCACGATCGCATGCCCGTCATCCTGCGGGACGAAGATTATGACTTGTGGCTGGATCCCGGTTATCAGCATGGCGAAGGAATATTGGAGATGCTGCGCCCATATGATGCTTCGGCCATGAAGCGCTACCCGGTCAGCAAGCGCGTGAATTCGGTCAATAATGAAGACGCCGAGTGCGCCGCCGAGGTGAATCTGCAAGGCGCACCCGCCACAACCCTGTTTCCCATGTGATCGCCCGAAAGCAGAAACCCCACCAGGCGGAAGAAGCCGGGTGGGGTATCTAAGCAATTTGTCATCCTGAGCGCGGCGAGGAATCTGCTTTTTGCCCGCTGCGCCACAGCACCTATGGAATTACTCTAAAACCTGTTCCACAGGAACTGGTTGTAGACGTCGTGATGGTACTGCACCTCTGACGTCTTCACGAAGGTTCCCAGCAACCGTGGGCAACGGTCCGCCGAAGCCTGCTTGAGTTCGGCATAGCGTTCCTTGACGTCGGCTCCCAACAATTTTGTCGTCCACTCCGATTTTCGGAAGTTCTCCAGCGCCGTGTAGATATTGTCCGGCAGGTAGCGTTCCGCCTGCCGCAAATTCTTCAGTTTCGATGTTTCGCCTTCCAGCCCCGTCTTGAACACCGAGTACATAACCATGTACGGGCTCGCATCCGGACTGACCGAGCGCACTTCCACTCGCATGCTGCGGTTATTCCCAATTGGAACTCTGATCATTGAACCGCGATCCACTGCCGACGCCTTGATCTGGTTCGGAGCCTCAAAGTGCGGATCGAGTCTCCGATATGCATTCACACTGGCATTCAACAGCAGGCAGATGTCGTTTCCGTGCGTGAGCACGCGATCCACGAACGCCCACCCGAACTTGCTCAGCTTCTCTTCGCCCTTCGGATCCCAGAACAGGTTCGTGCCGTTCTCGCTGATTGAAACGTTCGTATGCATGCCGCTGCCATTTACGCCGACAACGGGCTTCGGCAGGAACGAGGCCGTCAATCCCAACCGATTCGCAATCTGCCTGCAAACCAGCTTGTATAGCTGTATTTGATCGGCCGCAGTGACAACGTCCGAGTAGCTGTAGTTGATTTCGAACTGCGACGGTGCGACTTCAGGATGGTCCTTTTCGTTCTGGAAGCCCATCGCGCGCTGCACTTCAGCCGTCGTGTCGATGAACGTGCGCAAAGGATCGCCCGGAAGCGAGTGATAGTACCCGCCCGTATTCACGTATTCGAAGTGACGCGTTTCGTGATAAGTGCGCTCCGCGTTCTCGCCCTTGAACAGGAAGCCTTCGATTTCATTGGCGGCGTTCAGCGTGTACTTGTTCTTTTTATACTGTTCAACCGCATAGCGCTTCAGCACCGAACGAATATCGGCGTTGTAGGGCCCACCGTCCTTGTCGATGACTTCGCCGAAAACCAGGACCTTCCCGGGGCCAAAAATATCCGCGGGCGCCCAATAAAATGCTGGCCAGTCAATCCCGAGCCGAAGGTCGCTCTCACGCTGCGCGGTAAAACCGCGAATCGACGAGCCATCGAACGTCAGGTTGTCATAACTTTTCAAAAGGAATTTCTTGTCATAGTCGAGCATCTGCAGTCGGCCTTCGAGGTCGCTGAAGAGCACTGTCACAGCCTTAATGCGTTTTTCGTCGGTCAGATACTTGAGCCGATCTTCCTGCACCTTGTCGAACGCAACGCGCTTCGCACGCTGCTCTTTAGCTTTCAAATTCATTTCTTCAAGTTCGTCATATGGAATGGCGAGGAAGTTGCGAAGTTCTGTGGACATGAATCTCCTCAAGAATGGGCTGAACCAGTCCAGATTTTGTTGACTGGATACGTTAGCGTAACAGCCGCATTCCCGAGCGGCTAATAGAATCTCCTGATAAGGCCTATATAGAAGATTTATGACCTCGCCGGCGCTATTCGCACACACCAAGGTGCAGCTCTCGCGAATCTTGTAAGATAGGGCGCAACTCCGTGGGGATCTCCTGATGTCAAAATGTCGCTCCTGCGGTACCGTCACCGAGCAATCGACCCCTTTCTGCGCCAATTGCGGCCAGCCTATGACGGCGCTGGCAGCAAGTATGACTGCCGACATCGGTGCCGACATCGGTGCCACCATCGACTCGCCTTCGCCGCTCCCATCCCCACGTCCATCCTCTTCTTCGCGCCCACCCTCGTCCATCAGTTCGCATACCACCTGGTCCCAGGGACGCTTCCTCCCCGGCACCCTCGTCGCTGGCCGCTATCGCATCATCGCCATCCTCGGCAAAGGCGGCATGGGAGAGGTCTACCGCGCCGACGACCTCTCGCTTGAACAGCAGGTAGCACTAAAGTTCCTGCCCGAAACCGCCACCGACGAAGCCACCCTCGAGCGTTTCCGCAACGAAGTCCGCATTGCGCGCCGCATCTCTCACCCCAACGTCTGCCGCGTCTACGACATCGGCGAAGCCGAGCACCAGAGATAGGTCCGGAAGGCGATGTCCGGGTCAACGATCTCCCCAACGACGAAGTGATCGAGAGAGTAGCCCCGGACGTGAGTCCGGGGAAGCTGCGCGCATTGTCACCCCCAAGTCGCGCGAATGCGCGACGCCAGAAGCAACTCCCGATAGGTTACGGCTGGGGATTAATGAGAGGGTCCGCCGCCGAGTACGATTCTACGGCTCGGCAGTTTTCAACGGGAGGATCATCGCATGCATGTCGCATCCATCGGCATCGATCTGGGCAAGACTGTATTTCACATGAGCAGTTTACGCCCGATTTCAGCTACTCCCGATAGATTACGGGCAGCAGGCGATCCCATGATCTATTCCCGCTACTCTGAATTGATTATCGTAAGGCAATGTACTCCACAAATATGTTCCGCGATCACGATCCACAATCCACGTCTCAGCAGATGTGGGTTCATCTCCCCAGTTAGACCGACTCCATCTCTGTACGTCTCCTGTGCAGACGCATGGCCGAGTGCCTCAGTATCGGCGCAAGGATCGCATACACGATCAAAACTGCGACCGGTGCGACAAACAGCCAAACCGTAAGCGCGTGCCAAATGGCAGTCCACAGTATCCGTAGCGCCAGTCCAATGCTGGTATGAAACAGTTGTTCGATCTGTGCCGCAGAGATGCGCAGATGCCGGGCATGAAACAACAATTCCCCCGCCCGTATAAACGGAATCAGCAAAAGTATTTGCACCGGATACATCAAGTAGTTTGTGAGCTGCATCGCGACCGGGTTCAACTCCGTCACGTAGCAAATGCCGAAGGCCAGGATCGTCGTGACTCCCAGTATCGGCGCGCATCCCAGCGCCATCCCTATCGCCAGGCTTAGCGCCAGTTTCTCGGGAGTTACTCCCTGCCGCAGCAGCTCGAGAACGGGAACGATGACGCGCCGGCGGAACCAGTGATGCCGAATCAAGAAGCCCTCGACGCGCCGCTGCGTTCGACGGCTTCCGTGAATCGCGCAATCTCGCGAACGCTGGCGACGTGCCAGCTCCCGCCAAGATCCACGGAGAGAATGCGGTCGATTTCCCCTGCCCCGACTTCCCGCGTCTCGTCGAGAAAGCCGTTCCACTCGGCGGCAAAGCGTCCGAACTCCTCCGCCCCGGCATCTTCACGGTACTGCCGCAGCGCTCCCGCAACCGAACCATACTCTTCCGGGAAGTCCTCGTGCAGGTATCCGCGGAAGAACTGGTGCAGCAGAGGATAGCGGCTTCGCCACGGGTTGCTTTCTTTCGTCATCGGCAGTCGGGATACGACGTCAAAACGTAATATTGGTGTGGTGGCTTCCACTTCAGCACAACCGTCGCCTGCGAGCACGGCTCTACTTCTGTCTGGCCGCGCCGCAGCGTTCTTCCAATCGGCCACGCAGGATCGCCAACACAGTCCAGCACCAGGTTAGGATGCCGCTCTCGCGCCATCCATTGCCCAATTCGCCCCTCATTATCGGACAGGCAGTCGCCGATGAACTCCTCGGCCGTATGCCGATCCGTGTAGCTCGACGCCGCCGAGATACCGCGCTCTCGCCGCAGCCGCTCTCGCAGGTCACGGTCCGTCCGTCCGACATGCTTCTTTAGAGTATGCCCCCCTTGCTCTTCATCCATCGCAAGATTCCGCATCCCCGCATGTCTGCTGGGTCGATCGTTTGCCTCCGCCTTGCCCCTGGAGTTTCCGGGTGGCCTGGAACATCCCGCAACCAGACAGAGCAGGAGCACCGCTACGAATAGATGAAGTGAAGGGAGTCGCAAGTGATTCTCTGATAGTTATAAACGAAAAAAGGCGGGGAGCGAATCCCCGCCTTCTTCTCTAAGACTCGCTGAAACCACCTCAGCTCTTGGTGCTCTTCTTTTTCGTTGTCGTCGCCGGCTCTTTCTTTTCTTTCGCCGCACCCTTCGTCTGTTTTGCAATCACCATGCCTTCGAATTTCTTGTATGTCGCCTCAGGCACGATTCCTTTCGAAACCAACTGATGCTTGTTCGAATACGGACGTCCGTCGATGATTTTCTGCGAGTAAGCTTCACCAACCCCGGGCAGATTCATCAACTCTTCTTTCGACGCCGTATTCAAATCGACTTTCTCCTTGGATTCAGCCTTCTTGGTCTCATTCTGCGCTGCGGCCGTGTGGGTCTTGGTCTTTCCGGTTTCCGTTTTTTCGGTCGAAGTTGTCGCCTGCGCGAACGCTATGGAAGCCGCGAGTACCGAAGCGCACACTAAGACCACCAGACGACGAAACTTGAGTCCAGACATGTCTTCCTCCATTGTTTTCCCGGTGAGGGGGATATCCATAGGGCCCATACTTTGCGGTCGATAACGCTATTGCTCGTGCGAAGTACAGTCAAGGAGCCAAACGGGCCATCCGCGACCGGCACTATTGCGTTACGAGCCGGAGGACTAAGATGCGACCATCGCTACGGAAGGTGCCACCCGTCGCTGTGCGGGCCTCGGTGATCGGGTTCGGCGGGGTGACATACTCGGAATGCGCGACCAGCCCTGAAGCATTGAGCGTTCCGGCCAGGAAGTCGCGCTCCTTGTCGATATCGGGATCGATCTTGTGAGTCACGCCGTTGTTGCGCTGGTCGCGCTCAAAACCAATGTCGTGCGTGCAGGCGCCAACCCACAGCGGCTGCCCATCCACCTCGTACGGCGATTTCCAGATCCGCAGATGATTCCGGGACGCCACGACCTGAATCGTCTCCGCGCGCACGTACCCGTAATCCTGCGGCCGGCTGAACATGTAGAGTTCGCTCATCGGCATCTCGAGGTAAACCTGCTTCGAGGTGCTCTTCATCGTCGCATTCAGCACCGCGTCCTTGATGCTCTTGTCTGCGATCACCCACCCAGCATCCTTGAAAGCTGCCTCGAGTTGCTCTTTTGGCCCGATGATGAGGAAGTTCACCGCATCGCCCTGGTTCCCCTGGAGATCGATCACACGCCGCGGAATCTTCTCGAAGATCGACGTATCGAAGTTCATCGGCGCGGCCGGCGCCGCCGCGCCCGTTGCGCTTTTCGCCGTCGTCGAAGGTACGATGTTGATCGCGACCTGATACTGTCCGTCGCTCGTCTCGCTCGCCGTCTGGTTCACTCCCAGATATAGCCTTCCCGCACGGCGAACCTCAACTTCCTTCTTCGCCCCGATCGCGAACGGAACCGCATGATCGGCGTCCCCAATGCGTCCGATCAGCGCGCACTTCCCCACCCCGTTTACCGGCAGCGAACTGATCAAATCGACCCAGCCGCGCGCCATTCCGTCCGGCGAACAATCGTGTCCAACCAGAGAAAGCTGCCCACTTCCCGCAAACTCAACCTTGTCTCCCGGCAAAAGATCGATCTTCGTATCCGTCCACTGCTGGCGCCCAAGCACCGCCACCCGGTAGTTCAACAACCGGGTTCCATTCGCGCTGGTCGAGATGGGAACCGAGGTTTCGCTCGAAGTCGGCTCCTGTGTTACCGGTTTTGACGTGGGCTTCAGCGACTCCAACCCAAGCCGAATCTGGGGAGCGTTCTTTTGCTGGACGTCGCTTGCCGCCGGAGTACTCTGATGCTGCTCCTGGGCGGACGAGCCAGAGATGATGAATAGCGGGAGAATCCCAACGAGCAAAATTTCGCGGATAGATCTCATCGCAAGTTGCGGAGAAACGCCTTGGTTCATCACTTTAGTCCCACCGAAATTCCGATGCAACTCTGCCCTCTTCCCTTTTGCTGCTCACTTGTGTTCGGATAACCTCCAATGAGCTACGACGAACTCATCCAACTCTCCGTCGGCGAAGCCGCCGCCAAACTGCGCGCCAGAGAGGTGACCTCGCTCGATCTCACCCGAGCTTGCCTTGACCGAATTGAGCGCTGGAATCCCGTCCTCAACGCGTTCATCACCGTCACCGCTGAAAGCGCGTTGCAGGAAGCTGCGCGCGCCGACGCCGAAATCGCTCGCGCCCAGTACCGAGGCGCTCTGCACGGAATCCCCATCGCCCTCAAAGATCTCATCGACACCGCCGGAATCCGCACGACCGCCGCAAGCGCCGTCTACGGGGATCGTATTCCCGATCGTGATGCCACTGTAGTTCGCCGCCTCCGCGAAGCCGGCGCCGTCTTCCTCGGCAAACTGAACCTTCACGAATTCGCGTACGGCGGCAGCGGCGTCATCAGCCACTACGGCCCCGTGCGCAATCCCTGGGACACCTCCCGCATCACCGGCGGGTCCTCATCAGGTTCCGCCGCTGCCGTAGCCGCCGGGCTCTGCTACGCCGCCATCGGTACCGATACAGCCGGATCCATCCGCCTTCCCGCCTCTATCTGCGGAATCACCGGACTTAAGCCGACCTACGGCCTTGTCAGCGCCGCCGGAGTCATCCCGCTCTGCTGGTCCTACGATCACGTCGGCCCCATGACCCGCACCGCCCTCGACGCCGCCACCGTCCTCGACGCCATCGCCGGTTACGATCCCGAAGATCCCACCAGCGTACGATTCGAGTTCTCACCCGTGACAAACTCGATCGAACGCCTGCCTGCCGGTCTGCGCCTCGCCACACCGTCCAACATCTTCGAAGAAGATCTCGACCCCGCAGTCGAGCGCGTCTACCGCGAAGCCCTCGTCCAACTCTCGAAAATGCTCGGCAGCAATCCGACTCCAAGCGAAATCCCCGTCGAAGGATCCCAAGTAGTTCGCGTCGCGGAACCCTACGCCTACCACGAGCACATGCTGGAGAAGAACGCGGCGCTGTATCAACCCGCAACCCTGCAACGCATCCGCGCCGGAGAAGGCATCGGTGCCACGAAGTACCTCGAGGTCCGCCGCGAACTAGAACTCCTCCGCCGCCGTTCCCTTTCACTTTTCGAGAACGTCGATGTAATCGCGACCCCAACGGTCCCCTGTCTGCCTGCCCGCATCGACAACCTTCTCGCCAACCCTGCCGAGCTTCGCCCACACGAACTGCGCATGCTTCGCAACACTCGACACTTCAACGCCCTAGGCTGGCCCGCGATCACCATACCCTGCGGTCTCGCCGAGGGCCTACCAGTCGGACTGCAACTTGCTGCCGCGCCCGGCAAAGACGGCCTGCTCCTGCAAATCGCGCACGCCTTCGAAAAAGAGACCGGCTGGCCCAGTCGCCTGCCGATCATCCCACAATAAAAAGGGCGCGCCGAAGCGCGCCCCAAATAACATCCATCCGTTTAGAACGAGAAGCGAGCGCCCAACTGCAAGATGCGCGGATCGTACGTATCCGTGATCTGGCCGAAGGTGTTGCTGTACAGGTTCGTATCCGGGTTCTTGAACTGAGCACGGTTGAAGATGTTGAAAGCATCGACGCGCAACTGCATGGTCACACGCTCGGTGATCTTCGTCGTCTTCGCCAGCGTCATATCAAGGTTAGTCTTGTGCGGTCCGCGGAAGTGGTTACGCGGCAGGTTGCCGTACGGTGAGCCGTAACCGTTCGGACACCCGTTCGCCGGGTCCACATACTCGCAGCTGTTCGAGAAGCTGTTCGGGTCGAACCAGTAAGCTCCCGTGCTGCCCCACCCGAGGTCTTGCGGTTTCCGCGGGTTGTAGATATTCGTCGGCCCAACAACATTGGCATATCCGAGAATCGGGTCGCCAATGCCGGAAGGTCCCGGCGCGCTTGGATCGTAGGCATCGTTGAAGTTGGCACTGATGTCGTACGGGAAACCCGTGCGCCACGTGAAGATCGGGAAGATGCTCCAACCTTGCGTCAAACGCTTCGGACCCGATCCCCACCACCGGTCCACGGCCATATCCCAGCCGCCTGAGAAGGTGATCCGGTGCCGTAAGTCCTGGTCGGAACTGGCTCGAAAAGCCTTCGGATTCCCCGCAGGCACCTGGTAGCTGCGCTCGCGGAACCCGGAGACATTATCGATCGAATGCGACCAGGTATACCCGAAGGTGAAGTAGGTTCTGCCCAGTCCTGCAGTATCGGTAAGCTGCCGCGTCAGGCGAGTGTCCAGCGCGTTGTACGACTGCGTACCAACGTTCCTGAATTCCGGAAGGTTGGCGTAGCAGCCGCCGAGCCAGTTGTTCGGATCGTTGTTGCAGGCATCCAGCGCCGGATTCTCATTGAGGGTCCGGGCGCCGCTCCCGTCCATCGGGTTGATGTCCTGCAGCGATGTCAGCTTGTGCGAACTGCTGCCAACATACGCGATCTCAAGCAGCGTACCCCTGGCCAGTTCGTGCTCGACGCTCAAGTTGTACTGGTACGTGTAAGGCGTGCGAATGTGTGGATCGACGAGGTAAACCGCGCCCCCGCCGTTGATGGGAAGGAAGCCCGCCGCTCCAAAGTCGATGTTCTGCGCGGGAGGAGTCGAGGGGAATGGGTTCACAGAGCCCGAGGAACCAAATGGGTCGCACAGGAAACCGCTTCCGCTCGTTCCCGCTCCGTTCGGGCACGCATATGCTGAACTCTGCGGGGAGTCGAAAAACAGTCCCACGGAGGAGAAGAACGGCGGCTGTCCGTTGAACTGCAGGTTGTCCTCGCCTTTCAGAATGTCATAGAACACACCGATGCCACCGCGGATGCTCCACTTACCGTCTCCCAGCGGATCAAAGGCAAAGCCGAAACGTGGTGCGAAATCGTTTTTGTCCGGAAAATTCGCGCCGTTTGGTGCGCCCTTGTCGCCCGGAAACACGGTTCCCTCCGGTGCATTCGTGAAACGTGTCGACTGCAGACCTGGAATAATCGAGAAGCTACGGCCCTTGGTGTCGAGTTTCGGCGTGCTGTACTCGTACCTCAACCCGTAGGTCAGCACCAGGCGACGGCCGACCCGCCATTCGTCCTGTCCGAAGATGAAGGTGTTCTTGCTCCGGATGTTCGAAGGTGCATCCGGGTATTGGAAGTAGTCGCCCGGAATACCCATCAGGAAATCGGCAAAGCCGCTACCGGAACCGTTGGTACCGGCACCGCTGTAAAAGTCGAACCAGCCGTCCCCAATGAAGTCGTAAAGCGTGTTGTTCTGGTATGGCGTGAAGCCGCCACCGAACTTGAACGTGTGGCGTCCCTTCACCCAACTCAAGGTGTCTGAATAAGAGAAGGTGTTGTTAACCAGCGTCGTCGGTCCCTGGTAGCTGAAACCGATGTTCATCCCGGAGTCGAAGCTGAGAAGCGGCGGACCAGCCGAAAAGTCGGGCGTAATGCCGACGCCCAAATCGGCAGCCTTGGGCAGGTTCTTGCCCGGAAGTGCCTGCTGGTGATTGTTCCGCTGACCTGTAAAGCGGAATTCGTTCAGCAGCGTACTCGAAAAAGTCTTCACGTAAGCGATATTCGAGAAATAATCGTTAGTCTTATAGATATTCGGGAATCCATTCACGTTCGCAAAACGGAATGGGTCAAGCTGATCGACGCGGCTTTCGCCAAGTGTCACTGACAACTTGTCATTCGGGGTAATCGCGTAGTCGAGCTTCACCGTCAGCTCGTTACGGTTGTCCGTAGAACTTCCACGTGCCGCCAATTCGCCGTTCGCGGCGGTCGGAATCAGTCCCGCCGCAATATACTTCTCCGCCACCGGATCGATCTTCGTCGGATCGATGATTCCCTGAGACGCCAGGTTTGAATCGGGTTGGAAATACGGATTCGCAGCCAGGAAAGCGGCTACTGCGTTCTTGTCTGCCGATTGAGAGAAATCCCCGCCCAACTCAGCCGGCGTGAACACCGTTGTTGTGCCGCCGCTGCTGGGGGTTTCAACCCTCGACTGCCGTTGCCCCTGGTAGCCGACGAAGAAGAAGAACTTGTCCTTCACGATCGGGCCGCCGAGCGTGGCGCCGAATTGATTCCGTTTCAGAACATCGCGCGGCAGACCATTAACCTTATTAAAGTAGCTGTTCGCATCCATCGCATCGTTGCGTAGATAATCGAACACGCTGCCGTGGAACTGGTTCGTTCCCGACTTGGTTACCACGCTGACGATGCCGCCGCCGTTGCGTCCGTACTCGGCCGTGTAGTTGTTCTGGAGAACGCGGAACTCCGCGACGGTATCGGGATTGGGATTGTAGACAACACTGTTGTCCAGCAGGTTGTTGTTAACCCCGCCATCCAGCAGGAACGTAACCGAATCGCTTCGTCCACCGGCGATACTGAATTGTCCGGCCGCGCCAGTGTCATCGTTGGTTTCCGTTACACCAGGCTGCGAAAGTGCAAGTGAAAGCGTATCGCGTCCGTTCAGCGGCAGATCCTGTATCGAGCGCCCACTGACCGACTCGCCCACCGTCGAGTTTACCGTCTCAACCGCTACTGCGCCGGTCGTGACCTCAACTGTCTGTTCCGTGCTTCCGACCTTCATGTGAAGGTCGATCCTCAGGTTCTGGTTAATCTGCAGCTTCTGTGGACTGGTAACCAGTTTCTGGAACCCTGCTCCCTCGGCGGCAACCGTGTACTCGCCAATCGGGAGATTGAGAACGCGAAACGAACCATCTGGGCCGGATTTCGTAACGCTTTTCTGTGCTGTCGCTGTATTAGTCACGGTCACCTGAACATTTGGAATGACCGAACCTTGGGGGTCAACGACGGTACCGAGAACGGTGCCGGTGGCATCCTGCGCCAGAGATGTGCCAACCAACATCCCGAAAACGGTAAAAAGAAGCACGCATACTGCAACGCTTGATCGGCGTAGCATCTTATCCTCACCTTTTCTGTGAAAACTGTGGGTACGAATGGGGTGGTTAAGAATAGTAATTTCGTGAGTGCCGCGTCAAGATTTCGGCCCTCTTTTTTTTAGGAGGATGGCACCACCTGCTAATGGCAGTCTGAAGGCGCACCCGGCCCACACTCACCCCGTATTGTGCAGTCCCGCGGCAATCCCGTTCATCGTTGAGGCCAGCGCGTAATTCAACTCTTCGCTCTCCTCCCCGTTCCGCTTGCGTCGCATTAGCTCTACTTGGATCAGGCTTAGTGGATCGACGTATGGATTACGAAGCTGTATCGACCGCGACAGCACCGGGTTGCGCTCCAGCAGCACCTTCTGACCCGTGATCTCCAGCAGCACCCGCCGCGTTCTCTCGAACTCCTCAATAAGCATCCCGTACACGCGATCGCGCACGCCCGCATCCGTCACCAGCGAAGAATAAAGATGGGCAATCGCCATGTCGGCCTTTGCCATTCCAATCTCAACGTTGGCAATCATGTGCTCGAACAGCAGGAACTCCTTGCGCATGCGTTCTAATAGAGCCTTAGCATCGCCTCCGCGCTCCGTAAACCGCTCCAGCGCATACCCCACGCCGAACCACGCCGGCAGCGCGTGACGGCTCTGCATCCACCCGAACACCCAAGGAATCGCCCGCAGTTCAGCCAATGTTCTCGCGCCGCTTCGCCGCGCCGGCCGCGATCCGATCCGCGCATGTTCCAATTCGTTCACCGGGGTAGCCTCTTCGAAGTACTGCAGCACCTCGGGATCCTCCGCGATGTGCCTTCGATAGAACGCGAACGCATCCGCGGAAATCGTCTCCATGCACTCCCTTATCGCCGCTCGCGCCCCTTCATCGATTCTTGGCCGCCGCAAAAACGATTCCAGCGACGCCGCCACCATGATCTCCAGGTTCCACTCCGCGAGCACCGTGTCGGCATATTTCCAGTTGAGAACCTCTCCCTGCTCGGTCAGCCGAAACCATCCCGAGAACGCCCCGGCCGGTTGCGCCAGGATCGCCGAGTGCGTCGGCCCGCCACCCCGTCCAACCGTGCCTCCACGACCATGAAACAGCCGCAGCTTCACCCCAAACTGGCGAGCAACCTCATGCAGCGACTGGTGCGCCTTGTGCAGTTCCCACGTGCTCGTGAGCATCCCACCGTCTTTGTTCGAATCCGAATAGCCGAGCATGATCTCCTGCCATCCGCCCCAACTCTCCACCAGCGCCCGATATTCTTTATCGCTCCACATCCGCCGCATGATCTCCGGCGACCGCCGCAGCGAATCAATCGACTCGAACAGCGGCACCGGCATTAGCCCAAGGTCGTCCTCGCTGCCCTCAACTCGCACACCCGCAAGCGCCGCCAGCTGGAGCACGGCAAAAATGTCCTGCTCACATTCAACGCCGCTGATGATGTAGCTTCGGATCACATCACCGCCCCGCAACGCCTTCTCTCGCGCGATGGTTCGCATAGTCTCCAGCAGCTCGGCTGACCGTTCCGTCAACGGCTTCGCGATCTCGCTCGAACTCAGCGTCGCCTTCTCCGAAACCTCCTTCAACGCCGCAGCATGCACACGCGCATGCTGCCGGATGTCCAGCGTATGCAGCTTGAACCCAAACGTCCTCGCCCGCAGCAGTACTGGGTCAAGAATCTTCAGCGCAAGCCGTGACCCGTCGTGGGCTCCCAAACTCTCGCGCACCAGTTTCAAATCACTCTCAAACTCCGCTGCCGACCTGTACGCCTTCGGATTTCCGCTCTCATCGCGCGCATACCGCAGACGCGCCGCCACGATCAGGAACAACCGCCTATAGAACTCGTGCCCCGAAGTTCTGTTCAACTCGTCTGCAGGCTCGCCGATCGTGCGCTCATATTGTTCGAGCCGTGCCTTCACCTCTGCCGAAATCGCTACCTGGTGATCCGACACACTGATTCTTCGAGCCAGCAATCGCACCGCCGAAATGTAGTCGTCTAGCACCGTCTGCCGTGCCAGCTTCAGCGCCTCGCTCGTGCATGCCGGCGACACATACGGGTTCCCATCCCGATCGCCGCCGATCCACGACCCAAAGCGTAGGCAGATCGGCAATTCCGCCGGCTCCATCTCGATCCCGTAGACGCGTCGAAACGAATCGCTGATTTCGTCGTAAATTTTGGGAAGCGTCTCGAAAAGCGACAGCGGGAAATAGCTCAACCCGAAACGAATCTCATCTGCCACCGTGGGCCGGCTCATTCGAATCTCGTCCGTCTGCCAAAGCCCGGAAATCTCCGCCAGCATCACGTCTTCGCACTCTTGTGCAAGCGCCTCCGGAAGCGGTAACTCATCCAGCAGTTCCAGTTGCCGTGCCACCCGTCCGCGTTTCAGCAAAATCGTGCGTCGTGCAATCTCCGTCGGATGCGCCGTGAACACCGGTTCTACCAGCACATTCCCCAATGCCGCGAGGGCCTGCTCCCCCGTTACCCCGGCCTCCTTCAGGCGAACGAGCGTCCCACGAAACGTCCCCGCCACCGGCGCCTGCGAGCCATATAGCTCTCTCGCCCGCCGCCGGCGCTTGCGGTGATTCGTTTCTGCCAGGTTGGTCAGTTCGAAGTAAGCGGAAAATGCCTTCGTCACCCGGTATGCGGCCGTTGCGTCGAGCGACGCAACAATGTCTTTTGCCTGTTGCAATAGGGGGTCAGCCGCAGCAGACCCCGCCGTCTTCTGATCCCGATGCGCAATGAACTTCCGGCGCAGGTCCTCGACAACGTCAAACAGTTCTTGTCCCGCCTGCTCTACCAGTACGCGTCCCAGCAGGATTCCCAGCGAACGCACATCGCGCCGCAGCGGCAGCTCTTTGCGCGCATCGTCGGTGCTCGCGGTCAGCTCAGCCAGGCGTTCCTGCTGATCGTCAGCCGCCCACAACGGCTTACCATCCATTTACCCATTGTATGAGTGTGCACAGACATTTCGAAAGCCACCGCAACATCGACTCACGCCGCCTTGTTGGTTGCTGCAAACCTGGTCAACAATTCCTCGAAGACCTGTCGCGACGCGACCGTGAGAGCGTCTTCCGCGCCCTGCGCCGAAGCATCGGAATTCGCCAGGTACAAACGGCGACGTTCAACTTCCTGCTGAATTGTTTTCGACGACACCAAGCCAATATCCTGTTTCGATTCCATGGCTTTTCCATTCTCCCGGGCATGCACCACCTCTGTGGAATGCGATAGCACAAACGGGTAATTCGACTTTTGGGAGAGTAGGAGGCAATTTTTCACGGAATGGTTGGAGGCCGATCATCTCTCTAAGGTAAGAATTACGCGAACCGGCGATGCCGCCCGCATAGCCGCGCCAGGTGGAAGTACGCCGCCTTAGGCTTTTCCGCGCGACGCCGAAACAACCGGCTCACGCTACGCTTCGCTACTGAGCCACGCAGATAAGCCTCGTACAACTCCCGTCCCAGCAGCTTCCCAAGCCACTGTGTCGCGAATGCGAACTTTTCCGCCGAGTATCCGCGTCCCTCGCGTATCAGTTCCGGAACGACTCGGTATTCCCGTGCATTGCGCTCGAAATCGCGGTGCAGAACGACGAAGTCGATGAGCCGGATAAATTCGCAGTAGCTCAGTCCCAAATGGCTTTCCATCTGCTCACGATTCTTGCCGTAAAGGGCATAAACGTCGTAATCGCGTACCGATTCCCGCCCCGGGCACAGCACCCGCGACCCGTATTCGACCAGGGCGTGTTGCAGGCACGCGCGATAGAACGCCCGTTCGCCTGACGAATCGCCGCCCGGCAGCCCGATCTCTCCCCATCCCGCGCAACAAACAAACCGCGCTGCCTCTTCCGCTGCCCTGCTCATCTCGAGTTTCTGCACAAGTACGGTGTTCAACTCAGGCAGATAGCAGCACCCTGCCAGGCGGAGCCGCTCGCGAGTCGCCCGTACATAGGCCTTACTCATCCTTTGCCGTGTCGCCGGCCCCGCCGTCAATACAGCACGCTGCGGTCGCTCCAGCACCCCCGAGAGATCGTCCCCATCCTCGACCGAAATCACGCTCGGCAGTAGTTCTGATTCAAACCGCGCCTTACCAAACGCTGCGTCCTCATCGAGGTTCAGAAACTGCAACAGCGCGTGCACCAGGTTGTAGAAAGTCGGGCCCACATCCGGCGTCCCCGGCCTCTCCTGACGCCAGCGCTCGATGCACAACCGGTAGCGTTCGTACTTCTCCAGAGGAGTCGCGTTGAAAACGCAAACCGTATCCTCATCCACGCGCACCGCGCGAGCCGCATCGCCGGGCTCCCCGGAAGCCTGCCAGTAGAGTGCATCGACATTTTGCAGAACAGTCAGTACGCGCGCACTCGGGAGTGCCGTCCGAACCAGCTTCGGCAGATGCTGCGGCGCAAGATGAGACTCGCCGAATAGCACCACGATCTTGGCATCAGGATGATCGAAGCGAATATCTTTGATTTCGAGCGCGGCATGTCGGTCGCGCCGCGAAATACGCCGAAGGTCGCCGCGCGGCAAACAATCCAGCCCGCGCAATATCGCTCCGGCCGCTCTCGCCCTCAGCAGCAACTCGCGTGTAGGCTCCCAATCGTATCCCCACTCCTGGTCGTGCCGGATCTTCTGCCGCAACTCTTCGTCGCTCAGCCGCCCCTGCTGCCATTCGTCAAGAATCTTCTGATCCCGCGCGAAGATCATCTCCAGCCCAAGCACCACCCGATTGCCACTCGCACACAACTTCTCCACCAACTCCGCCGCGAACTGCTGGCAATTAGGCAATGCGTGATAATCGCCGACCAGCAGGATGTCGGTGGCATCGAACTCTGCCGCAAGCTGCTCCGGTTGCAGGACTTTGGAATATTCCGTGAAGGCTTCGCTGAAATCGCGCAGATACTTGCGCCTTGAATGGTGGTCGGTCGCGCGAATCTCTCTTTCGACTTTCGCCAGTGCGTGGAGCTGTGCTGCGCTGCGCCGCATCCGGATTCGCGAGGGTACTGACATCTTACTCACGGGCCCCGAGGTCGTAGCGTCGGGCTCTGCCCGGCAGTAACCTCTCGATCAGAGTTGCCGTTAAGCCACTCGACCGACTACCCTACCTTTGATGCAGGACCGACTGCACACAGAACCGGTCACTCTGACCCTCGCCACGACGGGAGCCTCCGGCGCGGTATTCGCGCGTGAGATGCTGCTTGTCCTCGAATCGGATGCCCGCATTCAGACCGTCAATTTCGTGCCGTCCGACAGCGCCCTGCGCGTGATGGCCGAAGAACTCGGCCTGCGCGGCCGCGATCGCCTGCTGCTGCAACTGCTCGGGCGCGAACCGCGGAAAACCAAGCTCCAGTCCAATGACGATATCGGCGCCAACATCGCCAGCGGCTCCTACCCCACCGATGGCATGATCGTGCTACCGTGCTCCATGGGAACCCTCGCCCGTATCGCCAACGGAATCGCCGAGCACCTCGTCGACCGCGCCGCCGATGTCTGCCTCAAAGAGAAGAAGCCCCTAGTTCTCTGCGTCCGCGAGACCCCGCTCAACAAGATCCACATTCGCAACATGGGCCTGGCCGCCGACGCCGGCGCCACTATCTACCCCCTCATCCCAACCTTCTACAATCTCCCCGACTCCATCGACAAAATCGCCCGCGAGTTCTGCAATCGCGTCCTGAAACACATCGGCCTCCCGCAGAACGACGCCTACGTATGGAAGGGATAGATCTGCCAGGTCGCGCAGCGGTGCGAAACACGATCGCAGAACGGCCCGGGATTAAACGAAGCAATCCGTCAGGCCAGTGCTCTTAATTGGCAAGTTTGATCGTGGCGAGTTTTGCAACCGTAGCGACGTCGGAGCGGCTTCCGACCGCGACCCGCACCGCAGTGCCCTCTGGGTACTTTGTACCTTTCGAAACGAGCTTCAGTATCTTCGGAGGAAGCTTACTTGCCTTTGCTGCCGCAACGGCTCTATCGCCGAGAGCAAAGCTGGCGCGAAAGCCTCCGTGCATTGGGCTCAGGTACACAATGACGCGCTTCTTGCGGATCACCTTCAGCGACCAACCCGACTTGAGCGAATACGACGTCCATTCCAGGTCACTCACGCCGAGCCGCTCGAGTTCCGCGAGCACTTCATCCCACAACAGCTTCTTCTTGCCCAGTTTCGTCGCCAGCTCCGATTCACTGGGCTGCTTGGGATGTCCGATGAACGCGTTGGTTGCCACGGTCCGCCTCCCGGACGAGCGACAGCAACTTCGGAGTTAATAATGCAGCCGACCTTATTCCCCGGTCCGAGCCTCGTCAACTTTTGGATTCGCTAATCGCGCTAAAAATAAAAATGCCCGCCACTGTAGCCTGGCGGGCATTCGGTTAGCTGTTGGGATTGGCCTGAGGCGGGTTATCGCTCCAGTGAACCACGCGTAACCCAATGTACGCTCCGGTCCACCGTTGCTCGGCCCCGCGACTTGCGCTGGGCACCGTACCCTGCGACAGATCCCAGAACTACCGGAATCCGGCGAGTTTAGAGCGAATCCGCCCTAAGCCTCAGCCACCTCACTGTTTAGTCTTTTATGGCTACAGTCTGAACTTTTCGCCATCGGACCACCTCCTTTCCAGTGTTAACCCGATACTACGCCGCACCAAATCTGGCTGTCAAAATCAGGAACAAAGGCGCTGGATATGAGGCCACGCCGTGCCCCACATCTGCGCGCATTTCGCAGATGTGGCTCTGTCAACTATGTCCAGACTTGTTCTTGTAATGCCACGCAACCCAGACTTCCACTCTCACCACGCCAGCAGAATCCTCAAGTCTCTCAGGTTGTTCCCCGTAGGCCCGGTCACCACCAGGTCCCCCAGCGCGTTGAAGAAAGGCGTGGTATTGAACTTTTTCAGTGCGGCATCCGCATCCAGTCCTGCCGCACTCGCGCGAGCCATGGTGGTTCCGTCCACGATTGCCCCAGCCGCCGTGCTGTTTCCATCGACGCCGTCGGTTCCCACGCTGAGCACCGTAATCGTCTCTCCGGCGATTTTCTTCGCGCACTCCAGCGCGAACTGCTGGTTGCGTCCGCCGACCCCCGGAGTTCCCTTCACCTTCACCGTGACTTCCCCGCCCGAAATCAGGCACACCCGTGAAACGCCCTCCCGCAATGCCCGCAGACGCTTCAACAGATGCTCCGCCGCCTTCGCGTAGTCCCAGTCGTCGCACGAGTTCTCGACTTCCACGGCATAACCTGTCAGCGCCGCCCGTTCCACCGCGGCCTTTTGCACCGAAGCATTGGAAAGCACCTTCCACCAGCGCGAGTGCGCAAACGCCGCCTCGTTTGCCTTTGGAGTCTCCTGCAACTCCCCGCGCTCAAACATCCCTCGCACGCTGTCCGGAAACTCCGGCAACAAGCCATGCTTCTTTGCGATCGCGTGACACTGACGGATCGTGCTGCTGTCCGGCATCGTCGGTCCGCTCGAAAGCGAGTCCAGCGCATTTTCGGGAACATCGCTGACGAGGATCGAAACCTGGTGAGCAGGACTTGCCGCCAGCGCAAGTCTGCCGCCCTTCACCGCCGAAAGGTGCTTCCGAATCGCATTGACCTCGGCAATCGTCGCGCCAGAGTGAACCAGCGCTCGATAAGTCGCGACAAGATCCTCAAGAGAAATTTCGGACGAGATCGGCTTCTCAACCAGCGACGATCCGCCACCCGAGATGAGGAAAATAATCAGCGATCCCTGGTTTCGATACTCCAGGCCTCGCAGGATCGCCTCCGCAGCCCGAACCGAATCTCCATTTGGCGTGGGATGGCCGCCCCGGTAATACCGGAAGCCGAACACTTGCGAGTTCGGCGCCGTCGGCCCGCAAACGATACCTGAGATGCCCGCGCCCGGCCCCACGCGCGACATCAACGACTCGGTCATACTGTGCGCAGCCTTGCCTACGGCAACTGCGAACACCCGGCCATACAGGTTGAAATCGTAAAGATCTTCGACAACTCGCAGCACCCCGTGCTCGTAAAACACATGCCGTTCGAATGCGCGGTCGATGCTGCACTCGGCCAACGCCTGCGAGAAGATCTCCCGCGCCGCGTGCCTCTGCTCTAGCGCCAGAGCCTCGTCTAACCGCCGGGTTTCACCACCGCTGACTTCGTGCATGGAATCGATTACCTGCACGGCATAACCCGTTGCAAGTGCATTGTTTTGAAGAGGCACGGCTTCAGCCGTGCCATCCGAAAACCTCCAACGCTCCGACAACTTTCGTCGTTCTGAAAACTTTCATCGTTCCGAGAACTTTCGTCGTTCCGAAAGCTTTGGTCGTTTCGAGAACTTTCGTCGCTGCGAAAACTTTGGTCGTTTCGAGAACGTAGCCCCGCACGTGAGTGCGGGGGAAAATCTCTCGTCTCAGTTCCGAGTCGCGCGAATGCGCGACGCTAGATTCTCTCGCGATGTTCTCAGCCGAGCACTGTCTCCCGAACCCACCCCTCGATCGCCTGCCGATACTCCTCTAGATGCCCCGCGAAAAAATGATCGCCACCCTCAATCAACACCAATCGCTTCGGTTCGGACACCGTCCTCACCAATTCGGCCAACTCGTCCGCACTCGCAAACTGGTCATGGTCCCCGCTGATGAACAACTTCGGCTTCCCGCACTGCCGCAGGAAATTGTACTGGTAGATGCGATTCTCTGCTTGCACCGGAGTGCCAATGGAAATGATCGCCTCAACCTCCGGATCGGGACAGGCAGCCTGTAACCCGACCGCCGCTCCGAATGAAAATCCTGCGAAAACCAGCGGCAACTTGAATTCCGACTTCATGTACTCCAGCGCCGCACGAACATCCTCGACCTCGCCGACGCCATTGTCGTGTTCGCCCTCGCTCGCTCCTACGCCTCGAAAATTGAAACGCAGCACCGTAAACCCGAAGCTGTTGAGCGCCTTCATCGCATGGAACACAACCTTGTTATGCATCGTGCCGCCAAAAAGCGGGTGCGGATGCGTCACCACCGCGGCGTATTCAGCGCCCGCCACCCCAACATTGAGCACAGCTTCGAGCCGGCCCACAGGCCCGGCCAGATCGATGGATTGTATTCGCGAATGCGGAGCGTGCGTCATCAGGAAAGAATAAATGACGAATGTCGCAACGACGAAATGACGAATAAAAGTACTGAACGTTCATTCGTCATCCCGACATTCGTCATTTAGTCATTTCCCTTGCTATGCTCTTTGCCATGGACGCCATCGCCCTCGCGCGGCAACTCATCGACATCGAAAGCATCACCGGACACGAAGGCGCGGCCTCCGAATTCCTCGCCCAGCATCTCGACAAACTCGGGTATGCCGTCGAGCGCATGCCGGTTGCCGAAGGCCGCTTCAACGTCGTCGCCACTCCGCCCCGCAACCCATCCCCGCCGCTCTTCTTCTCCACCCACATCGACACCGTCCCGCCCTTTCTGCCATCACGCGAGGACGACGCCAACATCTACGGTCGCGGCTCCTGCGACGCCAAGGGCATCATCGCCGCCCAGGTCGCAGCCGCCGAACAGCTTCGCGCCGCCGGAACCGAATGCGGACTCCTCTTCGTCGTCGGCGAAGAACGCGACTCCCTCGGAGCGACCGTCGCCAACCAGCACGCGCGTGGATCCAAATTCCTCGTCAATGGCGAACCCACCGACAACCGCCTCGCTATCGCATCGAAAGGCGCGCTCCGCGTTGAAGTCACAGCGCACGGTAAGATGGCGCATTCCGCCTATCCCGAACTCGGCGACTCCGCAATCGACAAACTTCTCGATGCCCTCCAGGCCCTTCGCTCGATGGACTTCCCGCACAATCCCGACATAGGGCCCAGCACCATGAACATCGGCATCATCGAGGGAGGCCGCGCCACCAACGTCATCCCCGATTTCGCCAAAGCGCAATTGCTTTTCCGCCAGGTTGGCCCGTCAAGCGTCCTGCGCGACAAAATCCTCGCTGCCGTCGGAGATCGCGTTCAGGTCGACTTCGTCCTCGATATCCCGTACATGCGCTTCCGCACTCTCCCCGGTTTCCAGACCATGACCGCATCCTTCACCACCGACATCCCAAAGCTCACCAACTGGGGCGAACCACTCCTCCTCGGCCCCGGCTCCATCCACGTCGCCCACACCGAACGCGAATTCCTGAGCAAGAAGGAACTAACGGAAACAATAAAACTCTACGTGAGGATCGCAACAGAACTACTCAATTGATCGGCGTGCAAACGCAATGGCTAAGCTCTGGTATCTGAGAACTACTCTCGATGCCAGTCATGCCGGGGAGGAGCTGGACACGATAGTTGGCCCGGCGAAGTTCTTCCCATGCTTCCTCAATTGCTGTTGTCCCGTGCATTTCGACCAGAAGTGTCGGTTTCAACTTCGACAACGTCTCTCGCATCCCTTTTAGAACTCGCCCCTCGGCATGCTCAACATCCATCATGATGAATGCAGGCTTCAGACCAGTCCGCACGACGTAACTGTCAATCGTGCAACACGGAACCGTCACCACTCGCGCATTGGACGGAAGATATGGAAGATCTGCGAACCTTCCCTGTGTGTCGCTCAAGGCATTCGAAAACTGCGCCTCACCGTCATAGTCGGAAACGGCACACCCTTCAACGCTAACTTCTCCGGCATTGTTCAGTTCAATGTTGCGCCGAAGACGTGTGAGTGAGGGACCGTTTGGCTCAAATGCGACCACCCTGCCTTCGTTGCCGACCAACTTCCATAACCCCAGCGCAAAGTATCCGATATTTGCGCCAATATCTAAAACGGTCATACCGGGACGTACGAGTCTGGGCAAGGCCTCCTGTACCTCCGGTTCATGGGTCCCAAAAATGTACGAGCGTTCCTGGCGAGGCGACACTTCCAATTTCATCGCCGCAAGGAGCCCCATCTGAATTGTTGTCGGCCGAGGCGTTTGCGGAAGAATGGCGCCCGCAACGGAGACTCGCAACTTCTGCGGTAACACATGATACGCACCTCGCCCTACTGATAGCAGGGCGGATTTAAGTTGGGTCAGCACGAAATCTCCCCAAAAAAATTCATCGTACACGAAAACGAACAACGTCTGGCGACCGAGCTAATACCTGTCGTTGCTGAACCACATCCCGGACTTTAATAATAATTATCATCTTCTCCCCACCCTCAACCATCCATTGAGTGAGGACGAAACAATGGCTACAAAAACCGCTACTCGCACCTTTACTACCGGAGTCAACCTCTCTGAATCTGCTCGCAACCAGAGCATCGACATCCTCAACGCCCGCCTCGCCGACACCATTGACCTGAAGACTCAGGCCAAGCAGGCCCACTGGAACGTGAAGGGGCCCGAATTTTTCCAACTCCACGAACTCTTCGATACACTTGCCGGCCACTTCGACGATCAAGCCGATCTCATCGCAGAGCGCGTCACCGCCCTTGGCGGAAGCGCTCTCGGCACCGCTCGCCTTGTGGCTTCAACCTCGTCCATTCCTGAATACGATCTCGACGCCGTCGGCGGAATCGAACACGTCGTTGCTCTTTCCGAACGCCTGGCCCGCGCCGCAAACCAGTTCCGTGCAGACATCAAAAACACCGACAAACTCGGCGACCAGGGAACTTCAGACCTCTTCACCCAACTAACCCGCGAAGCCGACAAGGACCTCTGGTTCCTCGAAGCGCACTTGCAAAAATAGAAACGTCTCACCACGGAGGCGCAGAGACACAGACTTCCATTAAGTAAAGCGCTGGCTGCTCGAGTTCTTTTGCCGCTGCTTTTTTGCCAGGACTTCTCTGTGCCTCTTGTGTCTCTGTGGTGAATCGGTTCTAAGACTCTTTTCTGCCGTAAACTATTCCAATGAGTACCGCAGCGACCAACCAGCTTGCGCAGGCTTCGTCAGCTTACCTTCGTTCCGCCATGCACCAGCCCATCCGCTGGAACGAGTGGGGTGACGAAGCCTTCGCGCTCGCCAAGTCGGAGAACAAGCCCGTTCTCCTCGACATCGGCGCCGTCTGGTGTCACTGGTGCCACGTCATGGATCGCGAATCCTACGACGACCCCAAAGTCGCGGAAATCATCAACCAGAATTTCATTCCCATTAAAGTCGATCGCGACGAGCGACCCGACGTCGACTCTCGCTACCAGACCGCTGTCGCCGCCATCAGCGGCCAGGGCGGCTGGCCTCTCACCTGCTTCTTGACTCCCGAGGGCAAACCCTTCTACGGCGGAACCTATTTCCCGCCGCAGGATTCATTAGGCCGCCCGGGCTTCACCAAGATCTTAATGGCCATCGCCGAAGCCTTTCGCGAGCGCCGCAACGATGTCGAATCCGAAGCCGGCAAACTCATGGACGCTCTCGGCCACGCCGAAGGCATGCTCGGCCGCTCCGCCGACTTCTCTCCGCGCATCGTTGAGCAGATGGTTCAGTCCGCGCTCGGCCTTTTCGACCGCGACAACGGCGGCTTCGGCGCCGCCCCCAAGTTCCCTCACCCGGCCTCGCTCGATCTCCTTACCGACTGGTACGCGCGCACCGCCGAGGAACAGGTCGGCACCGTCGTCACGACGACCCTGTCGAAGATGGCCCGCGGCGGCGTTTACGACCAGCTCGCAGGAGGCTTCCACCGCTACTCCGTCGACGAGCGCTGGTGCGTCCCGCACTTCGAGAAAATGTCCTACGACAACTCGGAGTTGCTAAAGAACTACGTCCACGCCTACCAGGCCACCGGCAACAACTTCTTCGCTCACGTCGCCCGCGACATCATCCGCTGGATCGATGAATGGCTCAGCGATCGCGAGCGCGGCGGCTTCTATTCCTCGCAGGACGCCGACATCAACCTCGACGACGACGGCGATTACTTCACTTGGACGCGCGAAGAAGCCCGCGTTGTTCTCGATGATGAAGAATTCGAAATCGCCTCGCTTCACTTCGACATCAACGAGGTCGGCGAGATGCACCACAACCACGCGAAGAACGTGCTCTGGGTGCGAACCTCCGTCGAAGAAATCGCCTCCCGAAACGGCAAGCCGCGCGAAGAAATTGAAGCCATCCTCGACTCCGCGAAGCACAAGCTCTATGCCGCCCGCCTCAACCGGCCTACGCCCTACATCGATAAAACTGTTTACGTGAACTGGAACGCGCTCTGTATTTCTGCCTACCTGAAGGCCGCGACGGTTTTGGGCACTGCGGAATCCGGCATCGCCGATTCCACCATGGAGCACGCCAAGCAGTTCGCCCTGCGCTCCCTCGATCGTCTTCTCAGCGAGGGCTGGGACCGCAACAGCGGCCTGCGCCACGTAATCGCCTATTCCGACCCATCC
The DNA here is from genome assembly GCA_032252755.1 of Terriglobia bacterium. NCBI lineage: Bacteria > Pseudomonadati > Acidobacteriota > Terriglobia > Terriglobia bacterium. The sequence continues at coordinate 10,684 of JAVUPY010000023.1, read as the reverse complement.
GCCACGCCCCGCGCCGTTCCAGGCCTCTTGGACGACTACGCGTTCACCGTTTGCGCGTGCCTCGATGCCTACGAAGCCTCGTCCGACATGACGTATTTCCGCTTCGCAAAGCAGGTCGCCGACGCCATGATCGACCGCTTCCATGACCCCATCTCGGGCGGGTTCTTCGATACCGAGTCCACGCGCACAGAAGCCGTCGCGCTCGGCGCTCTTGCTGCCCGACGCAAGCCTTTCCAGGACTCCCCCACCCCAGCCGGAGATCCAGCCGCAGCTCTGTCACTCTTGCGACTTCACGCTCTCACTAATGACTCGCGCTACCACGAACTTGCCGAAGAGACGCTCGAGGTCTTCGCCGGTATCGCGGAGCAATTCGGAATCTATGCCGGAACGTATGGTCTCGCGTCCGTCTGGATGTCGCGGCCACACATCCAGGTTGTCGTCTGCGGCTCCGGCGAACTGGCTCACGATCTCTATCGCGCCGCCGTGCAGCCCTTCGCCCTGAACAAGACCGTGCTTCGCATCACCGACAACGAAGCTGCCGCCGCCTATCTTCCCCCCGCCCTCGCCGAAACCGTTCCCAATCTTCCCGGCATAAAGGAAGGCAAATCCCTCGCCGTCGTCTGCACCAATTTCACCTGCCTGCCTCCAATTGAGGACCCGGAAGAGCTGGAGCGAGTTGTGAGGGACGCAATTCGCAAGAAAATCTAAATAGAATAGTGGCACCAAAGTATTCCTTCAGCGTCTTGTGGCTTTCGCCGTTTCGTCGTTGCATTCCAGGGGCACGATGGCACGTTCGCGATGGCACGATTAGACATTTCTTGCGTTCTTCCTGCGCTCCACCCCGTATTATTAACTGCGGAGGTCTGGATGCGACGGTTCGCACTACTCTCGGTTCTAATTATCTCCATGACGGCGTTGGCACAGGACACGCCGCAAAAATTCCATTTCACAATCAAGAATGCGAACGTCACCGGCACAGACGAGTTCACCATCACGAAGACCGCAAACGGTTTCCACGTCGCCGGAACCGCGACTGTGAACTCCCCCGGTCGTCAAAGCGTCTTGACGCACTCGCAGGACCTCGACTCCTCGTGGACGCTGCAGGAATACCGGTTGACCGCGAAATTGGGCAACGATCCCCAGCACCCCAACGTCCAGGACCTCGACGTCCTCCACAAGGGGAACGCCGTCACACTGACCCTTGACTCAAACGGCCAGCTCGTTCCCAAGGAGCTCGCCTGGAAACCCAACACTATCGTTCTCGACAACTTCATTACAGCGCACTACCAGGTCCTGCTGAACGCAATTGCCGCCGCTGGTCCAACCCTGCCCGCGGAGTGGCACGTATTGGTTCCGCAGCGCATGACCGCCGTCACCGCCAAGCTTGAGGCCAAGCCTGATCCCGGCAGCGGAACCCTCAACGGGCAGCCCGTCACCACCAAGATCTACTCACTCGAGATCGGCGCCAGCCTCATCGAAATCACGGCAGATCAGAATAATCAGCTCATGCGCATGCAGGTCCCCCTGCAGCAGTTCGACGCCGTGCGCGACGGATTCGTCCCCGCCCCCGAAAAACCCAGCCCCTTCCCCGCCGCATGCATTGACTCTCCCGCTGACTTCCCCAGCGGCACCTTGAAAGTCCCCGCGACTCTCTGCACCCCGAAAGATCTCAAGCCCGGAGCGAAGTTCCCCATTGTCGTCCTCGTCCACGGGTCAGGCCCGCACGACCGCGACGAAACCATCGGCCCCAACAAGCCCTTCAAGGACATCGCCGAGGGTCTCGCCGCCGCAGGCATCGGCTCGCTGCGCTATGACAAACGAACCTTCTTCGCGCCCAAGGACATCACCACTAATTCCACCGTCGAGGACGAAGTCATTACCGACGCCGTCGCCGCCATGAACGCCGCCGCCAAGGAGCCCGGCGCTGATCCGGCTCGCGTCTATCTTCTCGGCCATTCCCTTGGTGGCATGTTGGCGCCCTACATCGCCCAACGCGCACCGGATACCCACGGTGTCATCCTGATGGCCGCCGCAGCAGTGCCCCTCGACCAGACGATCGAACGCCAACTCGCGAAACAGATGAAGGCCACCGGTGCCTCCCAGGCAGACATCGACAAACGCATCGAGCAGGTCAAACAGCAGTTCGCTCAAATTCGCGAAGGCAAACTGACCGGCTCCGTGACCGTCTTCGGCGCTCCCGCCCACTACTGGGCCGACCTCCTGCACCGCGACATACCTGCCGAGATGAAGAAGATCGATGTCCCCGTCCTCGCAATCCAGGCCGGCAAGGACATTCAGATCACCAACGAAGACTTTGACCTGATCAAAACCGCTCTGGCGGGAAAGCGTGCTGAATTCAAAGTCTTCCCCAACCTCAACCATCTCATGATGCCCGTCGAGGGCGCATCCACCGGCGCCGAGTACGGCAAACCCGGACACGTCGACCCGGAGGTCGTGAAAGCTATCACAGACTGGATTGCAGGAAACTGACCACTGTGTGCCGTGAAGGGGCACGCCTTCGGGCGTGCCGACACCGGTTCCCAATCAATGGGGCTTCAGCCTCGAGGTGCGTGTCTCGCTTTTCGATGGGACGATGATCCGATCGCCCGATCTCCCTCGTTGCTGAGTGCTGCCCCTCCCACGTAGACTGATTACTGAGGAATTCCTGATTGCCCGTTAAAAAGACACGCTCTCTTAGACGCTCCAAGAAGTCCGCAGCGAAAACGAAATCCCGAAAGCCCGCGAAACTCTCTGCTGGAACCTACACAGTCCCTCGCGGACACGTTTCGCTCGCCGTTCCGCCATTCTGGACCCTCCGCCAGACCAACGAAGACCTCGAGGTCGAAGCGCCCTCCGGCGCAACCTCCGTAATCGTCACCGCCTTCCAGCGCGATGGTCGCAGCCAGTCACTCGACGCCCGCGAATACCTTAATCATTTCCTGGAGACCGCGCCCGCCAACAGCCGCCTGCAGCGCGACCACGGCACAAAAAAGCGAGCCACTGCACGCTACAAGGACCCCGACGGCGATCATTGGGAAGTCGCCTTCGTCACCAACGGCAACACCCTTCTGCTCGCAACTTGCAGCACAAGTTTTCCGAGGACGAACAAAGAGGCAAAGACTGGTTTCCAAGTCCTGGACTCAGTGACGGTCCGCAAAAAGTGAGGAGGAGTGACGGAGGAATATCCGTGCCCCATGTCTGCCGCAGTTAGCAGACGTGGGCACGATAAACTCTTGCTGACTGCTGTTATTCCGCCCCCGCGTTCATGTACGCCCGCATCATCCGTACCTCGATCTCTTTCGCGTCGAGGTCGTGCAGCAGCAGTTCTCGCATAGACAGGAACCCGGTCAGGGTTCCGTTCTCACACACGGGCAAGTGACGGAAATTGTGCTGCTTCATCAGCACCATGCAATGTTCCACGTCGTCGTCCGGAACCACCGTCAGCGGCTCCTCTGACATTACCTCGGAGACCGGAGTCTTATTCCAATCGCGGCTCTCCAGCAGAACACGCCGCACCACGTCGCGTTCGGAAAACACACCGACCAGTTCGGAATCGCGCAGCACGGGCACGGCGCCGATATTGCGCTCCGCCATGAACGTGGCTACTTCCCGAACCGTGTTGTTGAATTGAACGGTGTAAACTTCGCGATCGCGCAGAAGTTCTCGAATGGTCGCCATCGGACCTCCCCACGAGAGAGTTTTGGGGAACCCGCGCGAACTCACCCGGTCCGCGCCACCCGCGTCAGGGCCTTCCACGGGCGTGCGCGAGAGTATAAGCGGAATGCACTCCACCAAGGAAGCCCTTTTCCTGGAAATTTTCACCTTAGTAGCGCCATCCGCACGTTCCGTGCCCCACGTCTGCCGCTCGGTGCCCCACATCTGCGCGCTTTTCTCAGATGTGGGTCTTCCCCTCACCTCGTCGGTACTTCGCTCAGCTTCTTCTTCAAATCCGCCGCAATCTGCGCCCCATGGAACCGCCCGTTCTCGATGAATATCTCCCCCGTCCGCATACCCGCGACGATGACTCCCGCCAGGTAAATCCCCGGAACATTCGATTCCAGCGTAGTCCTGTCGCACTCCGGACACTGATCCGGTTCCGTCAGCCGAATCCCCAGCGAGGTGATGAAATCGAAATCCGGCCGATACCCCGTCAGCGCGAGCACAAAATCGTTCTTCAGCCTCAACTCACCTTGCGGCGTATTCAGCACAACCTCACGCGGAAAAATCTCTTTGACCGTCGAATTGAAGTGCGCGGTGATCTCACCCGCCTTAATCCGGTTCTCGATATCCGGCTTGATCCAGTACTTCACGCTGGGCGAAATCCCCGCCCCCCGATGCACCAGCGTCACCCGCGCCCCATGCCGCCAAAGCTCCAGTGCCGCGATAGCCGCCGAGTTCTTCGCCCCAATCACCAGCACATCCGAATCAAAGTACGGATGCGGCTCCTTGTAATAATGTGTCACCTTCGGCAAAGCCTCACCCGGAATGTTCATGTAATTCGGAATGTCGTAGTACCCGGTCGACAGGATCAGTTTGCGCGCGCCGTACTCCCTCGCTTCGCCCAACCGGTCCGTCGCATGAATCCGAAAATCCCCATCCGCTCCCGTAATCCGCCTCACCGTCTGGTACTGCCTTACATCCAGCCGGTAATGCTCCGTCACCGCGCGGTAATACTCCAGAGCCTCTTGCCGCGTCGGCTTGGGATTAGGACTCGGAAACGGAATGTCTCCGATTTCCAGCAGCTCCGGCGTAGTGAAAAACGTCATGTTCGTCGGGTAGTGATACAGCGAATTGCACAGGCATCCCTTATCGATGTTGCATACCGACAGCCCCGCGCGCTTCACATCAATCGCACACGCCAGCCCTGTCGGCCCCGCACCAATGACAACCACCTCAAAGTTTTCTCGCTCAGTCATACTCTAGTGATGATATAGCAGGGGGACCGCACTGGAGACCTACGATATCCAGGGTCCCATACGCAGGCCGCTCGCCCACTTCCGATATCGCTCCGCTTCTTCGCGCAGGGCTGCTGCCTCCGTTTCAAAAGCATTCTTCGCCCGTTCCTCGCAGTCTTGCGCCATCTTTTCGAGTTCAGCAATAGTCGGGTGCGAAGGGATGAAGCGAACGTCCATGCTTCTGTTTTGTACCGACAAGTCATTCACATGGTTCCCACTCGTTCTCCGCCACCCAGTCTTCACTAACCAATCCGCCGTCACATACATCGTGAAGCACTCCAGCGCAAACGGCAGGAACCCTAAAAACCCTGGTGCCGGCATCTCAAAAATCTTGATGTTCTGAAACATCGGAAACGTGTAGTGCCACTTCGCTGCCGACCAGTAGTTCCACGACTCCCAAAGCCACCCGCAAATCCACCCCGACGCCAGCAGCGAATAAAGTCGGCTTCTTCGGCCTTCCACCAGATCACCCAGCAACGACGCCAGCTCAAGCCGTCGATTGATCGGGTCCAGCAGCAGCACGAACCCGGCCCACACCAGCCCAAACAGATACGCCCCAACCCGCGCCGGGATCACCACTGGCACCACCAGGCACGCCGCCCCAATCACAACCATCCAACTCTGCGCCGTCACCGAAAACCTCACCGGCCGTGCCGGCTTGAACCATCCAAACGACTCGACCAGGTCTGCCGCCTCAAATATCCCCGGCGTGATCGTCGCAAACGACCACCCATACCCCAGTAGCGCCGCCGCCTCGTTCTTCGGCAGCCCAACATAGGTCCAGTTCTGGAGCCGCAAGTTGTACGCTTCGAAAATAAGCCACAGCGGAATCGAAAGCAGCGCCGTCAGCAGGAAACGTCCCGGCGCATCGTGCAGCCGCGACCTCCCGCTGATCGCAAGCACCGCCGCATCAACGATCAGCAGATCCGCCGTCCACGCAATCGGCGTAAAGTACACCGCCACCACCCACACGCCCCGAAACAAAAGAACGTAGGCCGCCGCCAGCAGCCCGACACCCAGCCACCCGTACAGCGGAAATTTGTGTTGTTTGTGAAGAAAGAACGCGATAACCACTGTCAGAACGGTTACCGCTGCGATTGCGATGCCCAGGGCGGTCATTTGTTCCGCGCAAAGCGCCTCTATAAACTATAACGAATTACCTCTCCACCTTCACTCCCTTCACCGACGTGTAGTGCAGTGGAATATCCCCACACGTTTTCTTTTCCAGCGAGTACACCTCGCACGAATCGAACGGATGCGAGTACAAATGCAGGCTCACCGCGCGCTCCCCGAACTCGCGCGGATTGTAGACAGCGTGCACAGGTTTCGCCGGATCCACCGCGCACGGCACATGCGGGTTGATCTCCACCAGGTCCGTCGGCTCGATCTCGCAACAGTGCGCCTTCAGATCCTTCGAGATCACACGATAATTCTGCACCATCAGTCTCCCGATCGGCGCCGCCATGTAGCAGTTCTGGTCTCGATGGTTGTGGATCGCGCTCACCTGCCCGATCTCCCAGCAGATCGCCATTAACTCAAACGCCCCGGTCTTTTCGATCAGGTTCCGCGTATAGTGTTGCCGGTCCCAGAACAAATACGGCGCGAGTGTCTCCGGATCGACCGGGTTCTCCGTCAGCAATCTGCGCACGCTCTCAATGTCTCTGAACGCACTCTCCGGCAGCCCCCGCAATCGCTCAACCAGTTCCGAAATCGGAACTCTGCGCGAAACAGCCGTCTCACTCATACGCACCCCACGGATCGGTAATCCCACACTAATCCTCGACCGAATGCAAGTGGAATTCGCCACCACGGATGTCGTCATTCCGAGCGAAGGTCGCGAATTGCTTCTCACGTGCCGAAGTTGGCGCGCTCCCGACCGCAGTCGAGGAACCTGCATTCCGACCCATCTGCTCAGGGCCCGTTGCCCCATATCTGTGCACCGTTCGCAGATGTGGGTTCTATTTCGTTTTCTGGAATCCCTTTTCCCCCACGTCTATAATTCTCTGTTCATATCCTCTTGCAGGAGCTCTTCATGTCTACCGTTTCCGCCGATCCTACCGTCCGAACCCGTACCGAATCCGATAGCATGGGAACCATCGAAGTTCCCGATCACGTTTACTGGGGCGCGCAGACGCAGCGCTCGCTGCACCATTTCGCCATCGGCCGCGACACCATGCCGCCCGAACTCATCCATGCCTTCGGCACCCTCAAAAAAGCGTGCGCGCTCGTGAACCAGGATCTCGGCAAGCTCCCCGCCGACAAGGCCAAACTCATCACCCAGGCCGCCGACGAAGTCATCTCCGGCAAACTTGACGACCAGTTCCCTCTGCGCATCTGGCAAACCGGCAGCGGCACGCAGACCAACATGAACGTGAATGAGGTCATCTCCAACCGCGCCATCGAAATCGCCGGCGGCAAGCGCGGTTCCAAGAACCCCGTTCACCCCAACGATCACGTCAACATGTCGCAGTCCTCGAACGACACCTTCCCGACGGCCATGCACATCGCCGCCGCCCAGCGCGTCAAGAACACGCTGATCCCCGCGCTGAAAGTCGTTCGAGACGCCATCGCCGCCAAATCGAAAGAGTTCGACTCCGTAGTAAAGATCGGCCGCACCCACCTTCAAGACGCCGTGCCCCTCACCGTCGGCCAGGAATTCTCCGGCTGGGCCAGCCAGATCGACCGCGACATCCGCCGCCTCGAGCAGGTACTCGAAGGCCTCTACGAACTCGCCATCGGCGGCACCGCCGTCGGCACCGGTCTCAACACGCATCCCGAATTCGCCGAGCGCGCGGCGAAGAAGATTGCCGAGCTCACCGGACTTCCCTTCCGCTCGCACCCCAACAAGTTCGCCGCCCTCGCCTCGCACGACGAACTCGTGTTCGCCCAGGGCGCCCTTGAAACCGTCGCCGCCACCATGATGAAGATCGCCAACGACATTCGCTGGCTTGCCTCCGGCCCGCGCTGCGGCCTCGGCGAACTCGTCATCCCCGAGAACGAGCCCGGCTCATCCATCATGCCCGGCAAAGTCAACCCCACCCAGTCCGAAGCCATGACCATGGTCGCCGCTCAGGTCCACGGCGCCACTGCCGCCGTCGGCTTCGCCGGCTCGCAGGGCAACTTCGAACTCAACGTCTTCAAGCCGGTCATCATCTACAACTTCCTGCACTCGGTCACGCTTCTCTCCGACGCCTGCAAGGGCTTCGTCGAATTCATGGTCAGCGGCATCGAACTCAACCGCGAGAAGATCGACTGGTACGTGAAGAACTCGCTCATGCTCGTCACCGCGCTCGCGCCCAAAATCGGCTACGACAAAGCCGCCAAGGTCGCCCACACCGCCCACGTTGAACACTCCTCGCTTCGCGAAGCCGCCCTCAAACTTGGCTTCCTCTCCGGCGAAGAGTTCGACGCCCTCGTAAAACCCGAAACCATGACACACCCGTAATTGCTCTGAACAAAACCCGGTGCCCCACATCTGCCGCAGTTAGCAGATGTGGGTCTTTCCGCCTCTGCTTTCGCATCCCACCCATCCGCGATACTCTTTCCCGATGCGACCTCTTCGCTATTCCATCAACGTCACCTTGGACGGCTGCTGCGACCATCGAGCAATCATCCCCGACGAGGACTTGCATCGTCACGCGGCCGAGATCCTTAACCAGGCCGATGCCCTACTCTTTGGCCGGGTGATTTACGAAATGATGGAGGCGGCGTGGCGACCGCCCCTGCCGGCGGGCACGCGGCCTGAGTGGATGGAACCCTTCGCCCGCACCATCGACGCCGCAAAGAAGTACGTCGTGTCGAGCACCCTCAAGCGAGTCGATTGGAACGCGGAACTCCTGCGCGGAGATCTGGCGACCGCCGTTCAGCAACTCAAGCAGCAGCCGGGTAAGGGACTGCTCGTCGGAGGCGTGAAGCTCCCGCTGGCGTTGGCGGAGCTGGGACTGATCGATGAGTACGAGTTCGTGGTGCACCCCAGGCTGGCCGGCCACGGGCCGACCTTGTTCGCCGGGCTATCGAAACCTATCGACTTGCGACTCGTAGGTCGCCTGGAGCTCGCCTCCGGCGCGGTGGCCATGCGCTATGAGCCGAGAAGGTAGCCGTTTGGCCTTGTTAGCCCGGTTCATCCACATCTCTTCCCGATTGTTGTGGCAGGAGAAACTATTGTCCGCTAATTCAGTCGTCGACTGCTCAATACCAATTCCAACTGATCTGATCTGGTGTCCGCTTTTCGCTTCGCGTCAGGGATGTCTCAACCAGGAACGCCATCCCCGCGAGCAGAAGTCCGGTGAAGGTGACCAGAAACACTCCCACAAACACCACGACGGTCAAAACCGTAGGCGCGTTGACCAGAAACAGAACTGCGGCCAATCGTGCTAAAACACCCGCAAGGAAAACCGCTGCCACTGCGAACGTAAGCTGTTTCAGGATTCTCACGCCCAAATCGTAGCGCCGCTTCTCCTGCTGCGCGAGTGAACTGATGGCTTGCAGCGTTACGAAAGACCTTGAGCAAACAGTAACGCCCTGTACTGCTGGAAGGGGGTACTCTGGATAGGGGGTGACATGGGACGTCCCGTCAACCATATCGCCAATGACGATCCGAGAAAGCAGCCCCGCACGTGAGTGCGGGGAAAACTGCGCCGGTTCTCACCAGAGTCGCGCAAATGCGCGACGCCACAAGGGACCCCATCTCGGAAGCCCTCCAGAAACTCTCGATAGGTTACGGTACTTCACAAAAACTTTGTCGAGAAGATGGGGCGAGGTGAAATTCAGCTTCCGGTTCGTTCCCTTGATGGAAGAATCTTCTTTTTCTGTTCGAGCACTTTGAGAATGCTTGCATCCACCAGATAACGAATTGTCGCACCGCAGGCGACACATTCCGTTTGCTTCAATTCTTCGGTAACAACGCTGTCGGGAATCGATGACGAACGCAGGCACTCCGGGCACGTTACCACGACGTAATCGGCGTCCATCTTGGGAATCCACAGCGGTGCTTTGTCGGCTTTCCCGAGGTTTGGCCGTATGGGAGAATCCGCAATCAATTCCTTCATTTTGGCCAGGAGCTGCTCTGGCGTATAGCCGCCCTTTTGAAAGAAATGGTCGACCAGCAAACCAAGCGGCATGTTGGCGAGAATGTATTCGCCGCTGATGGCAATCGTGGGGATGTGAGGAAACCGTCGACGAACGATTGAAAGTAGTTCAAATCCGGACATGCCCGGCATTCTCAAGTCGGCAAGGATGATGTCGGGCAAGACTTCCCTGAGGATCTGCAGGGCGACGAACCCGTCCTCCGCAGTACGAACTGAAAACCCAAAACTGCGCACGACGGCGGCAGTGGTTTCCAGCACGAGAGGGTCGTCTTCAACAATCAACGCTCGGCACTTGAAAGCCCGGCTGGGGTCCATGTTATTGCCTCCGGCGAACTGATGTTACTCCCTTTCGGGAAGGCCATGTCAGTTGTCGATAACAGACCGTGCCTGTTGAAAAAGTCCTTTTTCGTCCCAGATGTCGAAAATCAACCCCAATTTTGGTGACCAGAAATGTCTCGAAAATCGAGAAAGTCGTTTATAGGCATCCTGACGCGATGGGCTTTTGGGTCCTCCCGACCGAAATGAGTTTTTCAACAGGCACAGACCCTTCTCGAAATCTGTCCAGCAACTCTGGATTTTTTCCGATAAGGTGAGTGATTTCTCGTCAGCAATCACGAACTGGTAGTCGCTCCGAGAAAGTAG